>NZ_JBHZAN010000021.1:123355-196340 GCF_042754285.1 Streptomyces sp. NPDC059224 | reverse complement strand
AGGCGGCCACCAGCTCGTCGCGCAGGACGTCCCGTTCGGGACCGTCCTCCAGAGCGGCGAGCCGGGCGAAGAGGGACGCCGTGTCGGGCGCGTCGTCGTGGCTGTGCCGGGACGCTGGACGAACGGCGTGCGTGGGCGTGCTGGATGGGCTGGAGGCTGCGTTGCTCGGCATGCGGAAGGGCTCCTGGACGTATTCCCAGAACGCCCGGAATGCGGATTGCGGGCTGTTCTGAATGCTTGGTCAGGGGTGCCGCAACGAGGGGTACCGGCGCCAGAGGGCCGACAGCTCGGGGGAATCCCCGCTGGGCATGCGCCTCCGGTCCGAAGCACTGACCTCCGCCTGCCCCCGATCATGTCCCGCAAACCGCGTGCGGGATACGCATGGTGCCCGCCGGCAGCCGCAGCGGCTGCGGCGAGCGGACGGCGACAAGGTCCCGCGCTCTTGACCCTCACGTGGCGTCAGGCCGGACACTCGGTGCCGTGGAGGATCACTGGACCGTGGGACGCGTGGCCGAGTTGGCCGACGTGAGCGTGCGCACGCTGCATCACTATGACGAGATCGGGCTCGTGCGACCGTCGGCGCGGACCGCGTCCGGATACCGGGCCTACTCGTCGGACGACGTGGAGCGGCTGCGCGGGGTACTGGCCTATCGACGGCTGGGCTTCGGACTGCGGGAGATCGCGGAGCTGGTCGGCGGCCCGTCCGCCGACACGGACGCACACCTGCGCCGACTGCGCGGTCTGATGCTGGAGCGACGTGATCACGCCGACGCCATGCTGGCGGCCATCGACAAGGAACTCCAGTCACGGGGGAAAGGACCGCGGGTGACACCGGAAGAGCAGCCGGAGACGCTCGGCGCACGGCTGTACGACACCATCGGCGGCGCCTACCCCGTGACACGGCGTACCGACCCGCGGATCGCCGCGCGGATCTGGAACGCGCTCGAGGACGCGCGAACCGTACTCAACGTCGGGGCCGGCACCGGCTCCTACGAACCCGCTGATCGTGACGTGACCGCGGTGGAACCGTCGGCGGTCATGCGGAATCAGCGGCCTGCCGGCTCGGCGCCGTGCGTGGCCGCCGCCGCGGAGAGTCTGCCGTTCGAGGACCGGTCCTTCGACGTCGCGATGGCCGTCTCCACCGTGCACCACTGGCGGGACCCGATAGCGGGGCTGCGCGAGATGCGGCGCGTGGCCCGCCGCGTGGTGGTGCTCACGTACGACACCGACGCGCCCGGATGGCAGGACCGGTTCTGGCTCACCCGCGACTACCTGCCTGAGTTCGCCGCCGTTCTCGCGGAATTCCCCTCACTCGGGGGGATGGCCGACGCGATCGGCGCCCGCGCCGAACCGGTACCCGTCCCGTGGGACTGCGCTGACGGCCTGTTCGAGGCGTACTGGCGCCGGCCGGGAGCGTACCTGGAGGATCGTGTGCGCCGTGCGATGTCGGTGTGGACGCGGGTCGGGCCGGAGGCCGAGCGGCGGGCGGTGCGCAAGCTCAGTGACGACCTCGACTCCGGCCGGTGGTCCGAACGCAACGGCCACCTCACCGGCCTCGACACGGCAGAACTCGGTCTCCGCCTGCTCGTGGCCTGACGGGTGCCACGGGTTCTCCGTCGAGGAGGCCACGGAGGCAGGCCTCGCCCGGCATCGTCCGGCAAGGTGAGATGCGAGAGCGTGCGAGTGCGCGCACCATGGCGGTGACACCGCTCGGCGGACGAAGACGTCGGCCGGGCCGAGCGTTCCGGCCCTGTGCGAGCGCTGTGTGCCGGTGCGATCACAAGCAGGCGCTACCGGTGCCGCGTGGGGCGCCTGTGTGCGACATCGTCCGTTCCCGCAGAGGGGGCTCCTCCGTGGCCGTCCACCATCAGTTGATCCGGCGTCCTCCGCACGTCGTATGGGCGGTGCTGGCCGATCCCGCGTGCTACGGGGAGTGGGTGGTGGGGCCCACCGGGTCCGTGCCGCTCGACCGGACCTGGCCCGCCGTCGGTTCCAGGCTCTGCTACACCGTGCGGCTGGGTCCCTGGTCGGCCCAGGGGATCACCACGGTCCGCCGCCAGGAATCCGGGAGCGAGCTGGAGCTGGAGGCCTCGTTCAAGCCGCTGGGCACGGCGAGGATCTTCCTCCAGCTCAGGCCCTGGGGCGAGGAGGAAACACTCGTCATCTGCGACGAGCACCCGCTGCGCGGCCTGGGCGGCACCCTCCACAACGCCGCGAGTGAAGCGCTGTTGCTGCTGCGGCACCGGGGCATGCTGGCCCGACTGGCCAGGTTCGTGGAAGAGGGTCGCGCCGAGGAGGCTCACGCCGGGGCCGGCCATGCCTGACGCGGTGGTGATCGGCGCCGGCCCCTCAAGCTACTGCCAAGCAGGAATGACGTCAGGTGGCCATCCCCCACCGGGGACCGGAGATCCGCACCGGCAGGCGACAGGACTCGGGGGCGAGCGCGGGCCACGGCATCACGTCGGCGGCGACACACCTGGAGTGCGGGCCGCCGGAAACTTCGCGCCGGGGAGAAACAGCCTTTCGCGAGGGGTCCGACGGATGCTCCGGGCCCGGAACTTCGTCGGCGTGCAAGGCGAACCGGGTTCACAGGTCATAATGGCGTGCTGCGGCTACACGTTCCGCAGGGCGGGAGTACGAACCGACGGGACGTATCGCCCGTACCCTTGAACTACCAGTAGGGCGTCAAATGGCGGGCGCCCGCGACTGAAGGATCCACACCATGCTGATCGCTCAGCGTCCCTCGTTGACCGAAGAGGTCGTCGACGAATTCCGCTCCCGGTTCGTGATCGAGCCGCTGGAGCCGGGCTTCGGCTACACCCTCGGCAACTCGCTGCGCCGCACCCTCCTGTCGTCGATCCCCGGCGCCGCTGTCACCAGCATCCGCGTCGACGGTGTCCTGCACGAGTTCACCACCGTGCCGGGCGTCAAGGAGGACGTCACCGACCTGATCCTCAACATCAAGCAGCTGGTCGTCTCCTCGGAGCAGGACGAGCCGGTCGTGATGTACCTGCGCAAGCAGGGCCCGGGTCTGGTCACCGCCGCCGACATCGCGCCCCCGGCCGGTGTCGAGGTGCACAACCCCGACCTGGTCCTCGCCACGCTCAACGGCAAGGGCAAGCTGGAGATGGAGCTGACGGTCGAGCGTGGCCGCGGTTACGTCTCGGCCGTGCAGAACAAGCAGGTGGGCCAGGAGATCGGCCGTATCCCGGTCGACTCCATCTACTCGCCGGTGCTCAAGGTCACGTACAAGGTCGAGGCGACCCGTGTCGAGCAGCGCACCGACTTCGACAAGCTGATCGTCGACGTCGAGACGAAGCAGGCCATGCGGCCGCGTGACGCGATGGCGTCGGCCGGCAAGACCCTGGTCGAGCTGTTCGGTCTCGCCCGCGAGCTGAACATCGACGCCGAGGGCATCGACATGGGCCCCTCGCCCACGGACGCCGCCCTGGCCGCCGATCTCGCGCTGCCGATCGAGGAGCTGGAGCTCACGGTCCGCTCCTACAACTGCCTCAAGCGTGAGGGCGTCCACTCGGTGGGTGAGCTGCTGGCGCGTTCCGAGGCCGACCTCCTGGACATCCGCAACTTCGGTGCGAAGTCCATCGACGAGGTCAAGGAGAAGCTGGCCGGCATGGGCCTGGCCCTCAAGGACAGCCCGCCCGGATTCAACCCGATCGCCGCTGCCGACGCCTTCGGCGCCGACGACGCGGACGCGGGTTTCGTGGAGACCGAGCAGTACTGACCGTCGCGCCGCGGCGGCTTCGCCGACGCTTCGCGTGAGGGGCAGGAGAGGAACACCTCCTGTCCCTCAGCGGGCACGGCCGCCTCGTGACCGCCACGTTCCGATCGCGACGAGCCTGTCCCCCCGTGGCCTTCACCGATCGGACCGATCAGGTGTATTGATCCCGGTCGTTCCCGGAAACGCCCTTCGGCCCCGGCGAGCCCGTGACCGTCACCGGGGGCCGGGCGGAGCGTCCGCGCGACGCGTACCGCCGACGGTGTCGTCGGCCAGGGCGATCCGGGCGGTGACACTCTTGCCGGAGGGTTCGAGGCGGACGTGGAACGCCTCGGCGACGGCCATGACGATCTCCAGGCCGTGCTGGCCGACCCTGCCGGGATCTCCCGGGCGGGCGGCGGGCCGCACACGGGCGCTGTCCCGTACGGTCACCTCCACCGCCCCGTCCGCGAGGCGCAGTTCCATCCACAGAGGTCCAGGGGCGTATTTGCGGGCGTTGGTGACCAGTTCGCTGACCACCAGCCGGGTGAGGTCCACGGCTCGCCCCGACACGGCCACGCCGTGGTCCGTCCTGGCGTTGTCGAGGAAGTCCGCGGCGAGCTGCCGTGCTTGGGCTATGCAGGCGTCGTTGTCGTCCAGGGCGACGGCGGTGGTGGTCATCGGACGGGAACGCGACTCTCCTTCGCCGTCACTGTCGACAGACTGCACGCTTTGTCACCTTCGTTTCCCTTGTCCGTCGGCATCAGCCACGTGCACTGCGCCTCCTGTTCTTCTTACTCCAAGTGCCCGGTTCCACGAACGCTGTTCCCCGTAGTATCTGCGGTGACTCCCCACACAGGAGTTGGCGGCCCCGCCGCTCCAGCGAACGCAGTCGAGGACTCGGTGACAGACGCTCAGCCGGAGCAGCACGGCCAACTCGCAGTCGGCGAATCCACCCTCGACGGGGTCCGGGTCGTCGCCCTGCGCGGCGAACTGGACCACACCACGGGCGATCTCGCCAGGCAGGCACTGAAGCCGCCCGCCGACGAAGCCTACCCGCGGACCGTCGCCGATCTCAGCCATCTGACCTTCATGGACTCGGCCGGCATCAACGCGCTCATCGCCGCTCACCGCGCGGCCGCGGACGCCCAGGGCTGGCTGCGTGTGGCCGGTGCGCAACGCGCCGTCCGGCGGGTACTGGAACTCGTCGGCATCGACGCGCTCATCCCGTGCCATCCCACGGTGAACGAAGCGCTGAAGAGCTGAAGAGCCGGCCTCGGAACAGGTGCCGTAGGCTGCAGGAGCCATCCATTGGCACATGTTTGCGAATCCGAAGGAGCATCCGCATGGCGAAGCCGGGCAACACCGTGGAACTGGTGAGGCTCCTTTCGGACGACGACCGGGATCTCGCCACGGTGTGGATCGCCGAGGTGTCGAGGTCGCTGGGCAGCCGTGTGAGCGCGGCCGAGGTCGACCGCGAGCTGCGTGAACTTTACGAGGCCTTGGTGTCGGCGTTGCGGGAGGGCGCGGTCGACGTCCACTCGGAGCAGATGTACGAAGTTCGGGCCCTGCTGACCGAACTGTCGCGCAACCGCGCCCGGCTGGGTTTCTCTCCGAGCGAGACGGCCGTCAGTGTCTTCGCGCTGAAGCGGGTCCTGGAACCCCTGCTGGCGGACGGGTCCGCCGCGGAGATCCAGGCGTATCTGCGGCTCGTGGTGATCCTGGACGGGCTGGGGCTCTTCACGATCGAGACCTACACGCAGACGCGGGAGGAGCTCATCACCGCGCAGGCCGAGCAGCTCCTGGAACTGTCCACGCCGGTCGTGCGGTTGTGGGACGGGGTGATCGCCGTACCGCTGGTCGGCACCCTGGACTCGGCGCGGACCCAGGTGGTGATGGAGAAGCTGCTGCAGGCTCTCGTGGACACCGGCTCCGAGCAGGCGATCATCGACATCACCGGGGTTCCCGCCGTGGACACCCAGGTCGCCCAGCATCTGCTCAAGACCATCGTCGCCGCCCGGCTGATGGGCGCCGAGTGCACCGTGTCGGGGATCAGTCCACAGATCGCGCAGACCATCGTGGCGCTCGGCATCGAGTTCGACGGGATCGTGACGAAGGCCAGCCTGGCCGACGCGCTCAAGCTGGCCCTGCGCCGGTCCGGCGTGGACATGGTCGCGCACCAGAGCGCGCAGCGATGAGCGAGCGCATTCCGATCCTGCGGATCGGGGACATCCTGCTGGTGTCCGTCCAGTCCGACCTGGAGGACCAGACCGTACTGAATCTCCAGGAGGATCTGGCCGAGCAGATCGTCGCCAGGTCGGCGGGCGGTGTCGTCATCGACATCAGCGCCCTGGAGATCGTCGACTCCTTCGTGGGCCGCATGCTGGCCACGATGGCCGCCATCTCCCGCATGCTCGACGCCCGCACGGTGGTCGTGGGCATGCGACCCGCCGTGGCCATCACCCTCGTCGAGCTGGGCCTTTCGCTCGGCGGTGTCAGTACGGCCCTGGACCTGGAGAAGGGCCTGGCGAAGCTGCGCCGCTCCTCCGGTTCGGCCCCGCGATGACGGCGCTCTGGACTGCCGAAGACGACCTCCAGGTCCATCCCATCGCGCGCAGCGGCGACCTCGTCCATGTCCGTCAGGTCATCCGGACGCTGTCCCAGCAGTGCGGCCTCTCCCTCGTCGACCAGACGAAAATGATCACCGCGGCTAGCGAACTCGCCCGCAACACACTGACCTACGGCGGCGGTGGCACGGTCCGGACCGGACTGGTCACCGCGCGCGGCAGACGGGGGGTGGCCGCCGTCTTCGAGGACTCGGGGCCCGGTATCGCCGATGTCGAGCAGGCGATGACGGACGGCTGGACATCGGGCAGCGGCCTGGGCCTCGGGCTGAGCGGTGCCCGTCGCCTCGTCGACGACTTCGACCTCGCCACCGTACCGGGCGAGGGCACGGCCGTGACCATAGTCAAGTGGGCACGGTGACCACGACCATGCTGGACGGCGAGGACGTGACGTGGTTCCGGGACAGCGACTCGCTGGCGCCGGCCGCCCGGGCCGCCGCGGCCACGCTGGCCCGGCGGCTGGGGCTCACCAGTCACCGCTGCGCGGAGGTCGCCCTCGCCGTCACCGAAGCCGCCACCAACCTGCAACGGCATGCCGTGGACGGAGCGTTGCTGCTGCGCGTGGTCCGCTCCGGAGGCGAGGCCGGAGTCGAGTTCCTCACCATCGATTCGGGTCCCGGCATGGCAGACGTACCCGCCGCCCTGAGCGACGGGACGTCCAGCGCCGGCACTCTCGGGATCGGGCTGGGCGCCGTCTCCCGGCTCTCGGACCATTTCGACCTGCATTCGGTGCCGGGCCGCGGGACGGTCATGACCGCGCGGTTCTGGCCCCGCACCGCCGACGGAAGAGCCGTCCTCGCCCGGCCGCCCGCGCCCTCGGCCGCCGGTGTGACCAGGCCCATCAGCGGTGAGAGCGTATGCGGGGACGCGTGGGCCGTTCGTACCGTCGCCGCCGGAAGCGAACCGCCCGTCGTCCTGGTCATGCTGTGCGACGGACTCGGCCACGGGCCCCTCGCGGCCCGCGCCGGCCAGGCGGCGGTCAAAGCCTTCCACGAGGCGCACGATCCGAGTCCCGAGGGCGTCCTCAACACCGTCCACCCGGCGCTGCGGGGGACCCGTGGCGGGGCGGTGGCCGTGGCGCGGATCGAACCCGGCCGGGGCCGGGTGCTGTACTGCGGCATCGGCAACATCAGCGGATTCCTCATCGGCGACGGCCCCCGCCGGGCTCTGCTGTCGGCTCCCGGAATCGTCGGCGCGCACATGCGGCGTCTGCGGACGTTCGAGGAGCCCCTCCCGGACCAGGGGGCCCTGGTGATGCACTCCGACGGCCTGACCGAACGCTGGGACCACGCGGCGCTGCCGGGTCTGCTCGGCCACTCACCGCTGGTCGTGGCCGGCCACCTGCTCCGCGAAGCAGGGGTCCGGCGGGACGACGCGAGTGTGGTGGTCGTCAAGGGGGCCTGGTGACCGAGGACGGGACGAGGTGATCATGACGCCCCACGGGTACGAGCCGAGTCTGCGCGCCGGCGAGCGGCGCGAGAGCCACTCGCCCGTCGCGACCCGCCAGGTGACGCGCTTTCGCCTGTTCTCCGCCCAGGACGTCTTCGGCCTGCGCCGCAGCGCTCAACAGGCCGCCGTAGCACTGGCGTTGGACCGCCAGGACCAGGTCCGGCTGGCGACCGCGCTCAGCGAACTCGGAAGAGACCGCGTGGGATGCCACGACCTGGAGGTCGCCTTCGGCCTGGACGCGGCGGACCGGCCCACGGCTCTCGTCGTCACGTTCTCGTGGAGCGGCGGACCGCCGCCCGCCGCGGACACACTCGACCTGGTCGCGAAGCTCGTGCAGGTCGACCACGAGGACGGCACCGCGGTCAGCCGTGTCGTCATCACCCAGCCGCTCCCCGCCGACGGCGGCAGGGCGCACGAGCGGCACGCCCGGCTGACGGAGGCCCTCCACGACGGCACCCGAACCACCGAAGCGGACTATCTCCGCGCCCAGACACGGGACTTGATCGCCACCTTGGAGGAGACCCGGGCCCAGCGGGAGGAGCTCCGCAGGCTCAACGAGGAACTGGAGGAGACCAACCGAGGAGTGCTCGCCCTGTACTCGGAGCTGACCCAGGAGCTCGAGACCACCAACAGCGGTGTGCTGGCGCTCCACTCCGAACTGGAGGAAAAGCGACTCCAGTTGCAGCAGGCGAGCGAGTCGAAGACCCGGTTCTGGACGAACATCAGCCACGAACTGCGCACCCCGGTCAACTCCGTGGTCGCCCTCTCCAGGCTGTTGCTGGCCCCCAGCTCCCCGGCGCTGACCCGCGAACAGCGTGAACAGGTCGACCTCATCGCATCGTCCGGCCACGCGCTCCTGGCGCTCGTGAACGACCTCCTCGACGTCGCCAAGGCGGAGGCCGGCCACCTGGAGATCCATCCACAGCCCGTCGATCTGCGGCTGCTCGTCACCCACCAGAGCAGGCTGCTGCTCAGCAGTCACGGCCGGGAGGGGGTTTCTCTGCTCACGCCCGAGCTGGAACGGCAGCCGGCCCTCGTGACCGACGAGACGCTCCTGGTCCGGATCCTGCGCAACGTCCTGTCCAACGCGCTGAAGTTCACCGAGCGGGGCGAAGTACGCCTGGACATCACCGCGGACCCCGAACCCACCGCGCCCTCGGTCCTGTTCACCGTCACCGACACGGGAGTCGGTATCCCGCCCGACGAACTCGACCGTGTCTTCGAGGCTTTCTACCAGGTCCGCGGCCCGCACCAGAGCAAGCGACCCGGCACCGGTCTGGGCCTGCCGTACGCCCGTACCCTCACCGAACTCCTAGGCGGGTCCCTCACCCTCACCAGTCAGGTCGGATCAGGCACCCAGGTACGGATACGCCTGCCGGATCTCGGACACGTGTACACGAAGGAACCCGATGCCGGAAGAACAAGCCGTGACCGGTAGCGCCGAGGACCTGCTGCCCGCAACCGTCCTGGTCGTCGACGACAACGAGACGAACCGCTACCTCCTCACCAGCTGGCTGCAGCGCGCCGGACACACCGTCATCGCCGTCGGCACCGGCGAGGAGGGCCTCGCCCGTCTGGACTCCGCGCCCGCCGGCACGTATCCGGACCTCGCGATCATCGACGTCCTCCTCCCCGACATGAGCGGCTTCGAAGTCAGCGAACGCCTAAAGGGCTCGCCGCGGACTGCCCATCTGCCGGTCATCCAGATCTCCGCGGCCGCCGTGAGCCCGGAGCATCACGCCGAGGGTCTGCGGCGCGGTGCGGACGCCTATCTCGACCAGCCCATCGACCCCGGCGAACTCCTCGCCACCGTCACCGCCACCCTGCGCTACGCCCGCGCCCGCCGCCGCGCCGAACGGCTCGCGCAACGCCTCATCGCGCTGAACAGCGCGACGCTGGACGTCTACAGCGCCGTCGGTTTCCACTCCTTCGCCTCCGCTGCGATCGGCGGCGCGGCGGCCGTCCTCACCAGTCCGGCCAGCGCGGTGTTCTTCTCGCCGCACGGACAGGCGGTCCACAGCATGATCGAGGGCCCGCAGAGCACCGTACGCACGCATCCGGTCCCACCCGGCCTCCCGGACCAACTGGCGGCTCGCTGCCTGCACGAGGAGACCGGCGTCGCGATCACCCGGCTCTCCGCCGGCCAGTGGCGGGCCCTGCTTCCCGCCGACCGCCTCCCGGGGAAAGTCGCTCTCGCGGTCGCCCGCACCAAGCGCGGCCGCCCCCCGGTCTGCCTCGCCGTACCCGCCACCGCGCTGCACGGCACCGATGACGAGCAGTTCTTCCAGCAACTGGCCAACTCCAGCGCGCTCGCGCTCGAAGCCCTGCGCACCTACAACGAGGAGCACGCCCTGGGCCTGGCCCTGCAGCGCTCCTTCCTCCCGAAGGAAATGCCGGCCGTCCCCGGCGTCGAACTTGCCTTCCGCTACCTCCCGGCCTCCGAACACGCGGAAATCGGCGGCGACTTCTACGAGGCGGTGCAGACGGTCAACGGACTGCTGCTCGCCATCGGAGACGTCGTGGGCCACTCGCTGACCGCCGCGACCGTCATGGGCGAGGTACGCCACGCGCTCCGGGCGTACGCCATCGAAGGCCACCCTCCCCACCTCGTCCTGCAGCGCCTCGAAACGCTCCTGCGCCAGTCCCAGCCCGGCATCACCGTCACCCTCTGCCTCGCCCTGATCACCCCTGACCGTCGCCTGCACATCGCCAACGCCGGCCACATCCCGCCGCTCGTGATCGACCCGCGGAACGGCCCCCGTTTCCATCATCCGCACGGGCCGCTGCTGGGACTGGGGCTCCCCCATCCGCCGCCCACCGTCCTCGATGCCCCGCCCGGAACCCGGCTGCTCATGGTGACGGACGGTCTCATCGAGGTGCGCACCACCAGTCTCGACACCAGCCTCGCCGAACTCCGCGACACCGTGGCCGACGGCCCGGCGGGACTCGAGAGTATGTGCGACCTGCTGCTCGCCCGCTTCGGGCAGAACAAGGACGACGACATCGCCTTGATCACGGCTCTGTTCGCCTGAGACGGTTCGGTGTCGCCTCACGACCGGAGAAGAAGTCGAGGTAGGCGCGGGCGAGTTCGTCGGGGGCCTCCAGCGGGATGTTGTGTCCGGCGCTCTCGATGACGACGCTGCGGACGTCCTTCGCGACCTGCGCCATCTGCAGCCCCGGCTCCGCGCCCAGGTAGGCGCGGCCGCCGACCGCCAGCACCGGACAGGTCAACCGGTCGGCGAACTGGGGCCGGTTCTGTTCCGCGTCGGTTTCGGCGGCCCGGTACAGCTCGAAGACCGCGTGGTTGCCTCCGGGCTGTTCGAGGCCGCGTGTGTACTCATCGGCGTCGGTGTCGGTGTAGGCACTGGGATTCGCCATGATCCGGCGCATGAAGTACGTCCAGAACGCCCGTTCACGGCCCGCGAGGAGCAGCTCCGGGTAGTGCGGCAGGGCGAACAGCGTGCGATGCCAGCCGGTTCGGGGGTCCTCGGGCGGCAGGGCAGCCAGGTCCGGTACCGGCAGACCGGGCAGCCTGGTCTCCTGGTAGACGAGTTGCACCACTCTCGGCCGGTGGAAGGCCGCGACGGCGTACGCGACAGCGGCGCCCCAGTCCTCGCCCACCACGCGGAACCGCTCGTAACCCAGGGCCGTCATCACCCCGGCGACGTCGCCGGCCAGGGTCCGGGTGTCGTAGCCGGACGTCGGGCGCGCGGAGCCTCCGAAGCCGCGGAGGTCGAGCGCGACGACCGTGTGGCGGGGGGTGAGCAGCGGGATGACGTGGCGCCAGAAGAACATCGTCTTCGGGACGCCGTGCAGGAGGACGACCGGTTCCCCCGAGCCCGCCAGGGCGTAGTGGAGACCGACGCCGTCCACGGTGTGCCGGCCGTGGCGCAGCCGGGCACCCGTGTGGTCGGTCATGCCGTGCGCGCCCTGAGCCGTCATCCCGGTTTCCTCCGCGTTCGGGGAGGCCCACGTCATCACGTGCGGCCGCGGCTCGCACCGGGGTCGGACCCCGGTTCGCCGATCGCGCGGGGTATCTGTCTCCGGGAGGTGATGCCGAGCTTGCGGAACACCTTGTTCATGTGGAACTCGACGGTCGAGGTGGTGACGAACAGGCGCGTCGCGATCTCCGCGTTGGCCAGTCCCGAGACGGCCATCGCGGCCACCTGACGTTCCCGTGGTGTGAGATCGAACCTGGTCCCGTCCGTGCGTCTGCGGGCCGTCTCACCGGTGGCCAGCAACTCGGTCCGGGCCCGCTCGGCGTACGGCAGCGCACCGAAGACGTCGAAGCTCTCGTATGCGGCGCGCAACTGCGTCCTGGCGTCGGAGCGCCGCTTGCGCCGGCGCAGCCATTCGCCGAACAGCAGCCTCGACCGGGCCTGTTCCAGGGCCATCGGGACCTGTCCGAGCAGTTCGACCGACTCCTGGTAGAGCTTCTCGGGGTCGTCGCCGTCGGCCGTCAGCGCCCGGCCGAGGGCCAGGGCGCTCAGTGCCCAGGGCGTACCGGCGAGTGGGGCGCGCTCCTCCAGCCGGGCCAGGGCCGCCGCGGCGGCGGGCCGGTCGCCGATGCGCACACCGGCCTCGACGACCAGCGGAAGGACCAGGTTGCCGAAGGCCAGGGGGTCGTCCGCGAAGACCGCCCGCGCGTGTCTCATGGCCTGTTGGTAGCGGCCCTGCCCCAGCTCGAACAGGGTCAGCGCGTGCTGCGCCAGGCGCTGGTGCAGGCCGAGTCCGACGCTCCGCATCTCCGCGGTCCGCCGCACCGCCGCCCGCAGCTCGGCCTCCCGGCCGGTCAGTGCGAACAGGTGGAGCCGGTTGATGTCTCCGCCGCCGCGGAAGCCGGTGTCGGCCGCGATGTCGTCGAACTCGGCGTAGCGGACCTCCGCCTCCGTGAACCGTCCGTCCCAGAGGTCGCAGCGCGCCGCGACGAGCAGCGTCATGCTCAGCGCGTACAGCGCGCCGGTGTCGCGCTCCGCCGCCGCCAGACGATCGGTGAGTTCCCGCTCGGCGTGCACGTCCCAGAGATCGCCGCTGGCCATGGACAGCATCACCGCGAACGGGCTGTCGGCGTCCTCGATCCGGGCACCGCCCCGCAACTGGTGCAGGGCGGTACGCAGGACGGGCGCGCCCTGCTCGTAGCCCCCGGCCACGCGACGGGCCAGACCTTCCATCAGCAGGTCGCGGCCGCGCACGGCGGGGTCCGGGGCGTGGTCGTGCCGCGCGGCGGCGACGGCCGCCGCGACCTCGGTCGACGTCGTGCCCCGCGTGCAGTCGTGGGCGACCAGTGCCGCGTGCAGCGCCTCGCAGAGCAGTTCCCAGGTCAGCCGTGGGTCCCGTGGGCCGAGCCGGGTCACGGCGTCCATCAGCGTCGCGGGGACGTCGGCGACGGCGATCTGGAACATCTGAGCGGTCGCCCGCATCCGCAGCTCGCGGGCGCGCATCACCGGGCCACGGAGGTCGGCAGCGGCCAGGTCGAGCGCGGTCCCCGCCGCCGTCGCGTCGCCCGACATCAGGTGGGCCCGCGCCGCGTCGAGCAGCCGCTCGGCCCGTTTGTCCGGGTCGCCGGTGAAGTCGGCGGCACGTGACAGGAACAGGGCCTGCTGGGAGTAGCCGCCGCGGGAGCGGGCGCGCTCGGAGGCGGCCTCCAGGTCGTCGGCGACCGCGCCGTCGACGCCTTCGGCGGCCTCCGCCCGGTGCCAGGCGCTGCGGTCGGCGTCCCGTACGGCGTCACAGGCGGCGGCCAGTGCCGCGTGCACCCGGCGGCGGTCACCGGGTCCGGCTCCGGCGTACACGGCCGAGCGGATCAGAGGATGCCGGAAGGCCGTCGGCCGGCCCCGGCCGAGGATGCCCGCGGCGACCGCGGGCTCGACGGCGCGGGCCGACAGGCCCAGCCTCCCGGCGGCCCGCCACATCAGCCCCGTGTCGTCCGAGGGGGCCGCCGCGAGCAGCAGCAACAGGGTGCCGGTCGCCGGCGGCAGGGCTCGGACCAGGCGCTGGAAATGGTCCTCCAGCAGCCGGCCCACCGGCAGCGGGTCGGGCAGCGGTGCGATTCCGGACAGCTGCTCGGCGGTCAGGGCGTCGGTCAGCTCCAGCAGTGCGAGCGGATTGCCGCCGGTGCCCGCGACGATCCGGTCGGCCACCGCCGGGTCCACCCGCCGGGCGCCGAAGGTGAGCAGGGTCCTGGCCTCCGACTCGGGCAGGCCGGGCACGCGCTGCGTACTCAGCGCGTCGAACAGGCCCTTGTCCCCGAGCCCTTCGCGGACGGCGACGATCAGGCCCAGGGAGTCGACATGCAGCCGGCGGGCGGCGAAGGCGAGGGCCTCGGCCGATTCCCGGTCCAGCCACTGCGCGTCGTCGACCAGGAACAGCAGGGGCTGGTCGGCGGCGGCCTCGGACAGCAGGGTCAGCGTCGCCAGCCCGACCAGGTAGCGGTCCGCGGGCAGCCCCGCCGCCAGGCCCAGGGCCGCGTCCAGCGCGGACCGCTGCGGCTCGGGCAGCCGGGCCGCCCGGTCCAGGAACGGCCGCAGCAGCCGGTGCAGCGCACCGAAGCCGAGACCGGTCTCCTGCTCGACCGCGGTCAGCCGGACCACGCGCAGGTCCGCGGCCTGCTCCGCGGCGTACTCCAGCAACCGGGTCTTGCCGATCCCGGGTTCGCCGGTCAGGACCAGGGCTCCGCTCAGGCCGTCGCGCACCGCGTCGAGCAGCTGTCCGACCGCTTGCCGCTCGGCGTGCCGGCCGACCAGGGCCAGGGGCCGCCCGGAGGCCTGCTGGACGCCGTTCCACACCATGGGACCGCTCCCCCACTCGTCGGTCCCCCTGCCGGGGACCCCCGCACGGGGAAGACTAGGAGCGCCGCGCGGGCGGCGGCGAGCGTCATGTGACGGTGGTCAGCGAAGTGTGCTGACCACCGTGCGCAGCTCGGCGCGGGAGACGACGCCCAGCTTGGGGAAGATCCGGTGGAGGTGCGAGCTGACGGTGCGGTGCGAGAGGTAGAGCCGCTGTCCTATCTCACGGTTGGTCAGCCCCTCGGCGGCCAGGTGAACGATCTGCAACTCGTGGGCGGTCAGCTGGTCACGGGCGTCCGGGGCCCGGCGGCGGCTGGTCTCACCAGCGGCGCGCAGTTCCCGGCGGGCCTTCTCGCCCCAGGGGATCGCGCCGAGCGCGTCGAACATGTCGCGGGCCGCCCGGAGGTGGTCGCGGGACTCGACGCTGCGGCGCCGGCGCCGCAGCCATTCGCCGTAGGCCAGATGGGCGCGGGCCCTGGTCAGGGGCCAGGCGGTGAGGTCCGCGCCGAGCGCGGCGGCGAAGAGCGCGGCGGCGTCCTCGTCGGAGGCCAGCAGGGCCCGGACCAGACGCAGGTCGGCGTGGAGCACCGGCGCGGGGGTCACCGTGGCGACCTCTTCCAGCTCCGTCACGACCGGGAGGACGGCGTCCAGCCGCCCGCAGTGCGTCGCCGCGTCGACGAGGTCGCCCAGGGTGGTCAGTCGCAGGGCGACCTGGAAGGCGGGGTCCGCCGGGTCGTGCAGCCGGCGGAGATGACCGAAGGCCTCCTCGAACCGCCCCGCGGCCAGCGCGGCCAGCCCGCGTGCCTGCGTCGCGGTGGCCAGTACCGGACGCGCCCCGACCGGAAGGCCGATCTCCTCCGCCTCCCCGGCCAGCCGCAGGGCGGGGTCCACCTCACCGCGCAGCGCGGCCAGCTTGGCCGCGGTGGCGGTCATCAACCCGTACATCATCGTCTGGCTGGTCTCGCGTGCCAGCCTGCGTGACTCCTCCGTCGCGCCGATCGCCGCACCGAGGTCGCCGACGACCAGGGCGCCCCACGCCTCCGCACCGAGCGTGCGGGCCAGCAGCCCCAGGCGTCCCTGGGCACGCAACGGAGCCCCGCCGGCCGCCGAGAACGCCCGGGCCAGGTCGAAGCCGCCGACGAGGAGTGAGGCGGTGCTGAGCATGCGGTAGGCGCGGCCGTCGTCGCCCTCCTTCGGTGCGACCGGTACGACGTGCCGGGCACGGTCCAGGACGAACGCGCCGCGCTCGACCGGCGCGGCGTAGGCGCAGATGGCCAGCCGCCACGGATCGAGCTCGTCCAGGTCCATCCGCTCCACAGCCAGCAGGACCCGGCGGCGGCCCTCCGGGCCCGGTTCGGACCAGAAGCACAGCTGCGCGGCGCTCCACAGGATCCGCAGCGCCAGCGCGGGGTCCTCCGCGGCCATCTCCTCGGCGAGTGCCGTCAGGGAGACGGCGCCGGACGAGTGGCTGCGCAGTCCCTCGTCGAAGCTGCCGCGCAGCCAGACGACCGTGGCGTGCTGGCGTCGCGACAGCGGCCCGGTGAGTGCCTGGTCCAGCAGCCGGGTCACGGTCTCGGGGCGACCGAGCTCGACGGCGAAGTCGGCCGCGCGCAGCAGCCGTTCCGCTCGGCGGCCGACGTCCTCGCTGAGCGCGGCGGCCTGTTCCAGGGCCGTGACGGCCGCCGCGACGCCGCCGCGGCGGGCGGCCCGGTGCGCGGTGTCCTCCAACGCGGCGGCGACCGTCTCCTCGGGGCGGTCGGTGGCGGCGGCCCGGTGACGTGTCTGCCGGTCCGGGTCCGCGTCGAGTACGGCCGCGAGGGCCGCGTGCGCGGCATGGCGGACGCCGTGCGGCATGGTCTGGTGGATCGCCGACCGCATCAGCGGATGCCCGAACCGCAGCTCGGTGCCCACGACTTGGACGAGCCGGGCGCGCACCGCGGGTTCGAGCTCCGCGGATCCGGCCGTCGTCCCGGTGAACTCCCGGGTCGCGCGGTAGATCTCGGGGAGCGACGGGCTGTCGTCGAGGGCCGCGATCCGCAGCAGGCCGCGGGTGATGTCGGGGAGGGTCTCCAGGCGGTCGGTGAAGGCCCGTTCGAGCCGCTCGGTGAGGGGCAGCCGGGAGAGATGCGGGTCTGCCGAAGCGCCGAGGGTGCGCGACAGCTCGGTCAGCGCCAGGGGGTTCCCGGCCGCCTCGGCCAGGAGGCGCCGATGCGCGGTGGGCCGCAGGTCCGGGGCGCGGTCCGCCAGGAGTTCCGCGGCCTGGCCGTCGGTGAGCGGGTCCAGGGTCACGGAGGTGACCTCGTCGGCGTTCAGCCGCGACCGGTAGCCCTCGCGTGCGGCTCCCACCATGACCACGGGCTCCGCGCCGGCCCTGCGCGCCACGAAGGCGAGGACGCCGACGGTGGCGTCGTCGAGCCACTGCACGTCGTCGACCAGGACCAGCACCGGCGCGACCGCGGCCGCGTCGGCCAGGAGGTTGAGCACGGCCAGGCCGACCAGGAAGATGTCGGGGACACCGGCCTCCGCGTGCCCGAGGGCGGTGTCCAGGGCCTGCCGGTGCGGCGCGGCGAGTTCGGCGGCCGCCGCGCCCAACGGCCGCAGGACGAGATGCAGACCGGCATAGGGGATGTCGCTCTCGGCCTCGGCACCACTGGTGCTCAGCACCCGGTAGCCGAGCCCCTCGGCGAGAGCCGCGGTCTCGGCGAGCAACGCCGTCTTCCCGATGCCGGGCGCCCCGCGGACCAGCACCGTGCTCCCGTGGCTCCGCGGCTCGGTCAGCAGCCGGCGCAACAGATCCAGCTGATCGTCCCGGCCGATGAGCTCCACGTCGTCCCCCGTCAGCCCGGGTCCCCGGGCTGGGTCCGCCTGGAGGATCAGGGTACTGCGCCGCGGCCGGCGATCTGTGCGGGAGAGGGACGGAACGAGCTGCGGCCCCGCCTCAGGGCCGTTGTCGCAGCAGTACGGGACCGCGCTCGTCCGCACGGTCCCGTACTGCTGCGCTGTGTGAGAGAGAGTGCTCGTCAGAGGGCGTCGATCAGGCCGCCGTCGATCCCGAAGTCCGCGCCGGTGATGTTTCCCGAGCGTCGGCTCGCCAGGTAGAGCACGAGGTCGGCGACCTCGGCGGGGGTGCTGAACCGGCCGGTGACCGCCGCGCCGGCGGCGTTGCGGGCCACCTCGGCCGGGTCGACGCCAAGTGATCGCCCGACGGTGTCGGCGACGCCGCCCGTGCCCTGCCAGAGCGCGGTCTCGACCGGCCCGGGACTCACTGTGTTGACGCGGACGCCCTCCGGCCCGACCTGCTTGGACAGTGCCTTGCAGAAGTTCGTCAGCGCCGCCTTGGCCGCGCTGTAGTCGATGACCAGAGGATCGGGCAGCCGGCCGTTGACCGAGGAGACGGTGACGATCCGGCCGCCGCCGCTCGCGATCAGGTGGGGCAGTGCGGCACGGGTGGCCCGCACCGCCGTCATGAAGTTGATCGTGAAGGCCCAGTCCCAGTCGGCGTCGGAGACGGCCTGGAAGCCGTCCACCCGCGGGTGCACCGCGCCGACGTTGTTCACCAGCACGTCGACGCCGCCGTACGCGGCGACCGCCTCCGCCACCAAAGCGGCCGGGGCGTCGGGTTCGGTCAGGTCCAGTTCTACGACGACGAGTTCGGTGCCGCCCTTGGCCAGGGCGTCGAGGCCGTCGGTACGACTCCTGGAGCCCGCGACGACGTGGGCGCCGGCGCCGAGCAGAGCCTCGACGACCGCCAGGCCGATCCCGCGCCCGGCGCCGGTGACCACCGCGCTCTGCCCGGCCAGACCGAGGTCGAACCCAGCGGGGCCGGAGGTGCCGGAGGTCATCGTGTGGCCTGCAGGTTCTGCCGGCCCAGCCAGGCCAGGACCGTCTCGGCGACCTCGTGCCAGCCGTTGTCGATGGTCAGGGAGTGCCCGCGGTCGGGGAAGTTGATGATGTCGGTGACGGCGTCGGAGTGCCGGTACTGCTTGAGGGTGGCGCGGGTGACGGTCTCGGGCACGGTGTGGTCCTTGCCGCCCGAGATCAGCAGCAGCGGGCCCCGTCCGGAGTTCCCGGTGGCGACCTTCGCCGGGGAGTGCGGGTTGAAGTTGGCGGAGGCGGCCTCGTAGAGCGGCTTGCCGGGCGCGGGGATGGTCCAGCGCTCGTACAGCTCCGCGGACTCCTCCTCGGAGACCGCGTTGCCGAAGGCGAACCGGAACTGCTCGGACGTCAGGGACACCGCGCGGCGCTTGTTGGCGGGGTTCTTGAACACCGGGAGCGTGGCCCTGAGCGCCGACAGCGGCACCGGCAGGACGCCCTTGATCTGCGCGGCGTCGATCGCGACGGCCGCGGCGGCGCGGTCCTGGCCGAGCAGCTTCTGCGCGATCATCCCGCCGAAGGAATGACCGATCAGGACGGGCGGGGCGGGCAGTTCGGCGATGAGCGCCGCGTAGTGCTCGACGACGTCGTCGATGCCGTGGTCGGCGATGCTCTCCGGGTTCGCCCGGGCCTCCGCCACGGTGTCGGGGTCGCCCGGCCAGCCCGGGGCCGACGGGTCGTATCCCTGCTGACGGAACAGGTCGATCCAGGGCTGCCAGGAGGCGCTGTGCAGCCACAGCCCGTGGATGAAGTAGACGGGTATCGGCGAGGCGGTCATGGCTCTGCCCTCCGGCGTGACGGCGTGTCGTTCCTGCGGTGCCTCACCCAACCCGGTTCCTGCCGTACTCGAACCGTGGTGCCACCCCAGTCCTTCACGACCGGACGCCGGACGGCCACAGCCCGTCCGACGGCGTCCCCTCATCGCGTCATCGCGCCGGTCAACGCGGTCCGTGCCAGATCGCGTAGCCAGATGTGCGCGGGATCGGTGTCATAGCGCTGATGCCACGACAGGTACACCGGGGCCGGCGGCAGGTCGAGCGGGAGCGCGAGCAGGACCAGGCCGAGATCGGCGGCGACCGCACGCGCCGTGGATTCGGGGGCTGTGACAAGGAGGTCGGAGCCTCGCGCGAACGCGAACGCGGTTCCTTCGGTGGGCGCGGTCGCCACCACACGCCGGGTGAGGTCCAGCCGCGCGAGAGCGTCGTCGAGAACGTTGCCGAGCCTTCCGCGCCGCGAGACGGTGATGTGCTCGGCCGCCGCGTACCGCGCCGCGGTGACGGCCTTGACGCGGGTGAGCGGATGTCCCCGTCGTACGACGATGACGTGCGGGCTCTCGGCCACCCGATCGGTGCGGACCTCGGGTGCGGCCGGGCTCTCCGCGTTCGCGGCGAGATCGACCTCGCCGCGGCGCAACTCGGGTGTGTCGATGCTCGATTCCGCGATGAAGCGCAGCCGCACACCCGGTGCCTGCTCACGCACGGCGGCGAGAAGCGCGGGACCGCCGAGGGCGACGAGTGCGTCGTGCCAGCGGAGCGTGAAGGTGCGTTCGAGCGTCGCGAGGTCGAGTTCACGGCTCGGCGCCAGTACGCACTGCACCTGCTGGAGCAGGTCGTGCACCTGTTCCCGGACGGCGATCGCGTACGGCGTCGGGGTCATCGTGCGTCCGGTGCGCACCAGGATCTGATCCCCCGTCGTGCGCCGGATCCGGCCGAGGCTGCGGCTCATCGCGGGGGCGGTGACGTGCAGGCGGTCGGCGGCGCCGGCCACGCTGCCCTCCTCCAGGAGAGCGTCGAGCGCGGCGAGCAGATTCAGGTCCAATTGCATGGGAGTCACTCTAGCCGTGCTTGACATGCACTTGAAGTTAACGATGGCCGCTCCTACCGTCGAGATGCGGGCGCGAACGACCTTGGTTCTCGCCTGGTTGGCCTCCATCACCCCTGCTCAGACGGGAGTACCCCCATGCCCGAGTCGATCCGGGACACCGGTGGTAGCGCAGCCGCCGGCTCCGCCGCCGGCTCTGACGCCGGCCTGCTCGCCCAGACCGTGATCGCCGTACGCGCCGCGGGTTCGGCGCTGCGGGAGCGCTTCGGCGAGGTGGTCCCCTGCCAGAGCCGCGAAGAGCTGATACGCGCTCTCGCCGCCAACGACGACACGGCCCTCGACATCCTGCGCCCCCGTCTCACAGCCCTGCGCCCGGACGCCCGATGGGTGGAGGACGAGCCGGCGGGCGGCGCTCTGCCGGCCGGCGAATGGTGGGTCGTGGATCCGGCCGAAGGCAACGTCAACCACCTGCACGCCCTGCCGGACTGGGCGGTGACCGCCACCCTCGTGCGCGACAACCGGCCGGTGTTCACCGCGGTCCACCTGCCGCTGACCGGCGAGACCTGCACCGCGCTGACCGGCGCGGGCGTCCACCTCGACGGCCGGCCGCTGCACGTGTCCCGGACCACGGACCTCGGCCTGAGCATCGTGGCCACGAGCCAGGCGAGGCCGGACGAGGACGAGAAGGTCGTACGGCGCGTCGGCTCCTCGGTCACCGAGATGCTGCTGGACGCGCTCGTGGTGCGGACATCCGTGCCCGCCACCCTGCACCTGCTGAACGTGGCGGCGGGCCGGACCGACGCCTTCTGGCAGTTCGCCGGGGCCCGCGCGGACCTGCTTCCCGGTGCGCTGCTCGTCACGGAGGCAGGCGGCCGGATCTCAGACGCCGAAGGCCGCCCCTGGACCCCGGAGAGCGCGAGCTTCCTGGCCGCCGCACCCGGGGTGCACGCCGCTGCGGTCGCCACGCTCTCCCGCTGACCCCTGACCACTCGCGAGAACAGAAAGACCAGGAGGACCAGTTCACCATGAGCAACATCACCGTTCTGGGCGGCGGCCGCGTCGGCGGCGGCCTGGCCACCGGCCTCACCCGCGCCGGGCACGAGGTGACGGTGGCGGACCGCTCGCCGGGCGCTGCCGCCGCCGCTGCCCGGACCGCGCGGATCGTCATCAACGCCACACCCGGCGCGGGCTCCCTGGAGCGGCTCGCCGCACTGCGCACGGAGCTGCGCGACAAGATCCTGGTGGACGTCTCGAACGCCACCGTCGACGGACCGGACGGGCTGCCCGCCGACCTGCTCTACCCCGGCTCGAGCCTCGCGGAGCGACTCCAGGAGTCGCTCCCCCGGACGCGCGTCGTCAAGACGCTCAACACGATGCTGTACTCGGTGATGACCGCACCCGGCTCACTCACCCGGACCCCGACCGCGTTCCTCTCGGGCAACGACCAGGAGGCCAAGGAGATCGTCGGCGGACTGCTCGCGGGCCTCGGCTGGCATCCGGAGTGGATCACCGACCTGGGAGGGATAGAGACCGCGCGGGCGGCCGAGGCCGCGATCCTGTTCGTCCCGCACGTGATCCGCTCCAGCGGGTTCACGCCGTTCGCGATCTCGATCGCCCGCTGATCCGCGCGCGGACCGGCCAGATCTTCGCCGGGCACTCCCGCTCGGAGCCGAGCGGCGCATCGCTTCCGTAGCGGCGGCCGGTCAGCCGAGATAGTCCGTGCGCCCCTCGTCGTCGAGTTCGAAGGGGCCCTCCGGGATGATGCAGAACTCATTGCCCTCGGGGTCGGCCATGACCAGGAACCCGCCGTCGGCGTACTGCTCCAGCCGACGCCCGCCAAGCGCCTCGACCCGGTGCTGCTCGGCTGCGGGATCGGGTGAACTGACGTCGAAGTGCAGGCGGTTCTTGTCCGACTTGGGTCGCGCGGACCGCTGGAACCCCAAGCCCAGGTCCTTCTCCCTGCGCAGCCACACGTACGGGCCCGTACGGCCCACGACCGGCCTGTCGAGCAGTTCGGACCAGAACGCGGCAAGCCGCTCCGGGTCGGCGGCGTCGACGATGAGGGCATTGATCCGTGGAGAGGTGTGCGCCATGCACCCATCTTCTCAGGGCCCCGAGTGGAGAGCCGGGCCGGACCATCTCGGTCCTTTCGATCGCCCCCTCCGCTTCCGCTGCTTGCGACGCCGCGCTCACAGCCGGCCGTTGCGCCGAAAGGAGCGGTACCGCCGGCCCGCGCCGAGTGCCCTAACAACCGGCGCGCAGGGATGGCCGTAGCGCCGGTCCGGTTCGGGCATGTCGTCGAGGTTCATGCCAGGCACCGATGCGGCGCATGTCGTCGTTCTGCCAGGTGCCCGCGGTCGCGAGGTGCGCGTCGAGGACGGATCCCAACAGGTCGCGGTCGTCGTCGGCCGGGGTCGACGACCGCATGACGGGGACCAGGGGCCGGACCGCGTCGCGGAACTCCACCACCTCACCTGTGAGCGAGCAGATCCGCTCGGTCAGGTCCTGGCGCGCCGGTGAGAACACGGACCGTTCCAGTTCGGCCGGATCCGCCCGCACCCGGGCGGCCGCATCGGTGTACGCGTCGACGACGACGTCCGTCACCGCGTGCGGGACGCCTGCCGGTCCGCGCCGTGCCATGACCGGCTGCTCGGCGGGCCGCATCGGGATCCGCCACTTTCCGTCCCGCCTCGGCGAGTTGCGCCGCGCGGGGTTCCGGCCCGGGTTTGCTGGTGCTGGTCTCCCCGCTGGGTCTCGCGGGCAGCTCGACCACCGACCCGGTGCCGCGTACCGTGCGGCGGCCGGCGCCGCCGGAGGCGCGGGACGTCATCACCCGGGCCGTGGAGCAGTTGCAGGGCAAGGCCGGTGCCGGGTCCGTCATGGCGGTCGTCGGCCTGGTGCTGGCGCTCTGTGATGCAGGCCGGCGCCGCACGTCGGGGTCGGGGACGGCGCGCTGACGGTGTGGTCGGCCGTCAAGTGGCCGGCCCTCGTTCTCCTGGTCACGCTGGTGATCGCCGTCCCGTACTGGGCCGGGCCGAACGCGAAGGTAAGAGGGTTCCGGTGGGTCACACCGGGCAGTGTCGTCGCCCTGCTGATCTGGCTGACGGCGTCCGTCGGCTTCGGGTTCTACGTCGCCGGCTTCGCTTCCTGCAACAAGGCCTACGGCACGATGGCCGGCGTCGTCGTGTTCCTCGTCTGGCTGTGGATCACCAACCTGGCGGATCCTGCTGGGCCTGGAGTACGACGCGGAGACCGCACGCCAGCGGGCCGCCGCGAGCGGTCTGCCGCACGAGACGGAGCCCTGCGCCGAGCCCCGTGACACCCGGACGTGCGACGAGGCCGAGGTACGCCGGCTGGACGGCGCATGACCGGCCCCGGCACACACGGCTACCACTCGCTGTCCTGAACCCGGTTGTTCGGGGTACTCGCGCGATCGCCGGGCCTGACAGGCCCGGCAGGCAGGAACGGAACGGGAGGTGAGTGCCGTGCCGAGTACGGAGCCGCGCCATGCCTCAGCCGGCCGGAGCACGCAGCACGCCGGCCAGGAGCCGGTGAGCGAACTGGTGCAACGGGCCTCGCAGCACCTGACCGAGCTGATGCGCGGCGACTGAGGCTGGCACAGGCGGAGATCAAGGAGAAGGGCAAGCACTACGGCAAGGGCGGCGGCCTGTTCGGCGGCGCCGGTGTCATCGGCTTCCTGACACTCCAGGCGCTGGTGGTAACCGTCATCGCCGCGCTGGCGACGGTACTGCCGGTCCGGGCGGCCGCACTGATCGTCACGGCGGTGCTCGGCGTGATCGCCGCGGTGCTGGCCAGGAGCGGACGGAAGCAGGTCGGACAGGCGGCACCCCCCACGCCCGAGCAGACCGTCGAGAACGTGAAGGCCGATGTGGCCACGATCAAGGAGAGTGTGCACCGATGACCCAGCCGCCCCACGACGAACCCACCGCCGCGACTCCCGAGGAACTGCGTGAGCAGGTCGAGCAGACCCGCACCGAACTCGGAGAGACGGTGCAGGCCCTCGCGGAGAAGACCGACGTCAAGGCGCGCGCCCGGCAGAAGGGCGCCGAGGTCAAGGAGCAGACCGTGATCAGGGCCCGAGCCGTGAAGGAACAGGCCGCGGCCACAGCCGACCAGGTCAAGGCCAAGGCCGCCGGCATCGCGCACCAGACCAAGGACCGGCTGCCCGACCCCGTCACGCACAAAGCCGCGCAGGGGACCCGGCTGGCACAGGACAACCGCAGGCTGCTGTGGACGGTGGCGGGCGCGGCTCTCGTGGTGTGGGCGGTCCGCCGCCGGACGAAGGGCTGAGCCGGGTGAAGGCGTCGAAGATCACCTACAAACCGGTGGGGATGGCTCTCGGCATGGTCGGCGGCCTGGCCGCGACAGCGCTGTTCAAGCAGACGTGGAAGGTGCTCGGTCACGACGAGGACGCCCCGGACGCCACCGACGAGTACCGGTCCTGGCGCGAGGTGCTGTTCGCCGCCGCGCTCCAGGGCGCGGTCTTCGGGCTGGTGAAAGCGGCCGTCGACCGCGCCGGGGCCACCGGCGTCCGTGGCCTGACCGGCACCTGGCCCGGCTGATCGCCCCAGGAGCCGTGCCGCCCCGCACACGTCCGGACGTGCTCGCGCACCGGCCGCCCTCGCCATCGGGGGGGCCGGTGCGCGGACCGCGCGAGGCGATTACCAGTAGTGGCGTCGGCCTGCGACGGCGTGTCCCATCCCGCCGAGCAGCCACAGGGCGGCTCCGACGACCGCCAGAATGATACCGATGGTCCACAGGATGGATATCCCGGTGACGAAGCCGATGACGAGCAGGATGATGCCCAGGATGATCATGGTCTCTCCTTTGGGGTGTGGTGCCGGCGCCCCGCGAACAGCGGGAGACCGTAAGGGGGTGGGTACACGGGGTCTCCTCGTGTTCCGTGCGGTGGGCGTGGCGGCCGGCGGCTCGCGGACGGGCCTCGGTGGGCTTGCGTGAGGAGCCGGTGGCCCGGCGGTCGGTTCGAAGGGGTGCGCACGGGGCGCCGGGGACGGCGCCGGGTGTCGCCAGGGGCAGTCGACCGACCCCGGTGGCTGTCGAGCCCGGCGCGGAGAATCAGCAGGCCACCGCGGAGTGGCACCGGCCCGGCGGGGCCCGGCGAACTGCGGTTCACTACGCGTTTCGGCGTCATGGTGTGACTCCGGTGCTGCTGGTTCTTCGGTCAATCGGTGCGTTGTCGTATGCCTACGACGACATGGAAAGGGTCGGCCGAGCCGGCCGCGCTGGTCACGGGGGACGGTGGTGGGGTCTCCCCTCGCCTGCCGGGTCGCGGAACGCAGTTCCACGACGGGCTCCGCCCCGGTGACGACGCATCCGGATACGAGCCTTGCCACATTCGGGTACCCCCATCTCGGCATCGCATGCCCGGCCTCGACCAGACCGAGGGCGGCGACTCCGGCGAAGCGGGGTGCGCCCAGAAGCTGCGGCGCCGGCACGCCTGCCCGCACCCCAGCCGTCCGCGCTGAAGAAGAAGGGAGCCGGAGCCGACAAGCCCGATCGCCGCCGGGGCGGACCCCCGGAGCTGCCGACGTTCCCTCAGCCCCGTGCGGCTCGCACGCAGCGCCGCAGCTCCTCTGCGTACGGCACGGCGACTCCCGCGGCGATGATCCCGGCCAGCGCCGCGAGGTACGGGGCCGGCAGCGGGTGTTCCTTGGGCAACAGCCGCCAGTCCTGGGGAGCGTGGGCGCCCCGCAGGGTCCTGCGTACCTGGTCGGAGTGGAGGCAGGCGGTGAACGCCAACGCCGTGAGCGGCAGGACCTCGAGGAAGCTGTGGATGTGCTGCTCGATCGGGCGGACCTCGCGCTCGCGGACGGCAAGTGTCACGTCGTACACGGCCGTGGCTCCGTGGGCGAGGGCGGCGCCGCCCATCACGGTGAGGGCGAGCGGGTTGACCCTGGCCAGCAGGCCCATGAGCACGGGCACCCCGGCCTCGGTCATCATCAGGGCGTGGACCGCGGACTCCTTGGTGCCGCTGGTGTGCTCGATCCGGGTCCGCCGGTGCATCCACCAGTCCGCGAGGCCCGGCACCACCCACAGAGGCAGCACGCCGTACAGGAGCAATCGCCGGCTCGCGTCCTCCACGTCGGTCGAGTGGAGTGAAATCCGCTGGTCGGCGGGGTGCCGCCAGTTCCGCCAGGCTTTCCGGGGGAGCACACGCAGAGCCATGGAAACCTCCCTGAAGTCGTCGATCGGGGAATTCGGTCCCCGGTACCTCACCTGATCAGTGCGACACGCCGTGCACAACCTGGCGGCCATCGGGTACTCGGCGGTCGTTCCAGCCCCACACGCGGTTCAGGAGGCACCATGGCGCGCTTCGGATACTTCCTCTCGTGCGAGGAGCACGGCCCGGCGGAACTCGTCGAGCAGGCGCGAATGGCGGAGCAGGCCGGATTCGACGCGCTGTGGATCTCCGACCACTACCACCCGTGGAACGACGCCCAGGGCCAGAGCCCGTTCGTGTGGTCCGTGATCGGCGCCCTCTCGCAGGCGGTCTCGCTGCCCGTGGAGACGGCCGTGACCTGCCCGCTGGTGCGTACCCACCCCGCGGTGATCGCCCAGGCGGCCGCCACCTGCGCGGTCCAGCTGGACGGCCGCTTCCGGCTGGGCGTGGGCACGGGGGAAGCGCTCAACGAGCACATCCTCGGCACCGTCTGGCCCGAGGCGCCGGTGCGTCTGGAGATGCTCGAGGAGGCACTGCAGATCATCCGGCGGCTGTTCACCGGCGAGCAGATCAGCCATCACGGCAAGCACTACACGGTGGAGAACGCCCGCCTGTACACGGTGCCCGACGAGCCGGTCCCGATCGACGTCTCCGCCTTCGGCCCGCAGGCCGCCGAGGTCGCCGCGCGGATCGGCGACGGGCTGATCACGATGATGCCGGACGCGTCGGTGGTGGAGCGGTTCCGGCGCGGTGGCGGCGGTGCGAACCCGGTGTACGGCGGGCTGAAGGTGTGCTGGGGCGCCGACGAGCGGGATGCGGTCCGTACCGCGCACCGGCTGTGGGCCAACGAGCAGTTGCCCGACGAACTCCCGCAGGTGCTGCCGACCCCCCGTCACTTCGAGCAGGCGTCCGAGCTGGTCACCGAGGACCGGGTCGCCGGGTCCGTACCGTGCGGCGACGATCCCGACGCCCATGTGAAGGCGCTGTCGGAGTTCGCCGAGGCCGGGTTCGACACGGTGTACGTCAACCAGATCGGCAAGGACCAGCAGGGCTTCTTCGACTTCTACCGCGCCAAGGTCCTGCCCGCGCTGCGCGGCTGAGTGAGGGTGGTGACCGCGGTGGACGGCTCCCCCGAGGCCGAGGGCACCGCACTCGTCGTCATCGACATGATCAACACGTACGACCACGAGGACGCCGAGCTGCTCGTGCCCGCCGTCGGCCGGATCGTCCAGGCCGTCGCGGACCTGATCGGCGAGGCCCGGAAGGCGGACGTGCCCGTCATCTACGGGAACGACAACTTCGGGCTGTGGCGCTCCCACCACGGCGAGCTGCTCGACAAGGCGCTGGCTCTGCCGCACGCCGCCCTGGTGGAGCCGGTGCTGCCCGACGACGACTCACTGTTCGTGGTGAAGGCCCGCCATTCCGTCTTCTACGAGACGCCCATGGCGTACCTGCTGTGGCGGCTCGGCGTCGGTCATCTGGTGCTGTGCGGCCAGGTGACCGAG
Organism: Streptomyces sp. NPDC059224; assembly: GCF_042754285.1. NCBI lineage: Bacteria > Bacillati > Actinomycetota > Actinomycetes > Kitasatosporales > Streptomycetaceae > Streptomyces > Streptomyces sp. NPDC059224. The sequence goes on along the minus strand of NZ_JBHZAN010000021.1, from coordinate 168,366 downwards.
CAGTGCGTCCTGTACTCCGCCCTGGACGCGCACATCCGGCACCTCGATGTCACGGTACCCCGCGACGCCGTGGCCTCCATCCATCCCAGGCTCGGTGAAGCCGCGCTGGAGATGATGGAACGCAACATGGGCGCCCGCGTCACGGCGGCGCGTGAAGTGGATTTCCTGGGTACCCGGCAGGCGGTACCCGACAGGGACCCTCACGAGACCGGAGACCGCCCATGAGCCCAGGCGTCCCCGCCCTCGGCGACCTGGTGGCGGCCCTGCGGGCCGGCACCGGCGCCGGGGTCCGCTTCGATGCCGCCAGACCGTCACGTCCGTCTCCCGACCGCGCTGCCACCAGCACACGATCATGGAGTTCGAGGCCGACCGTGCGCTCATGGACCGCGTCCGCATCGACGCGCATGTCCCCGACGAGGGCTGCTGCCGTCTGGCCGGCATCTCCGGTTCGAACGCGGCCACCACGAAGTGTTCATGAAAACCGGCGAGTCGGGCGTCCGACAGGCCGCCGCTTCCGACCCCGCCCGTTGGGCGGCCACCGCGCCGTCGGCGCCCTCACGGCCACAGCCGCTCTGGCGGCGGTGCGTCGGCTGCGCCGCGTATGACGTGCATCCCCTTCCACGAAAGGTTCTCGGCCATGTCGACGAAGGTCTCCGACCATCTCCTCCAACGGTTGCGCGAGTGGGACGTGGAGTATGTCTTCGCCTACCCGGGTGACGGCATCAACGGCCTGCTCGCCGCCTGGGGACGGGCCGGCGACAAACCCCGGTTCGTCCAGTCCCGCCACGAGGAGATGTCCGCGTTCGAGGCCGTCGGCTACGCCAAGTTCTCCGGCCGTGTCGGCGTCTGCGCCGCCACCTCCGGGCCCGGCGCCATCCATCTCCTCAACGGCCTCTACGACGCCAAGCTCGACCACGTCCCGGTGGTCGCCATCGTCGGGCAGACCAACCGCAGCGCCATGGGCGGCTCCTATCAGCAGGAGGTCGACCTGCTGAGCCTCTACAAGGACGTCGCCTCGGACTTCTGCGAGATGGTCACCGTCCCCGAACAGCTTCCGAACGTGCTGGACCGGGCGCTGCGCACCGCCATGGCCCGCCGTGCGCCGACTGCCGTGATCATCCCGGCCGACGTCCAGGAACTCGACTACTCGCCGCCCGGGCACGCCTTCAAGATGGTGCCCTCCAGCCTCGGCATGCCGCACTACACGACGGTCCCGGACGACGACGATCTGCGGCGGGCCGCGGACGTGCTCAACTCGGGCGGCAAGACGGCCATCCTGATCGGACAAGGAGCGCGCGGTGCCCGGGCGGAGGTGCGCCAGGTCGCGGACCGGCTCGGCGCCGGGATCGCCAAGGCACTGCTGGGCAAGGACGCCCTCGACGACGACCTGCCGTACGTCACCGGCTCGATCGGACTGCTGGGCACCCGGCCGTCCTACGAGCTGATGCGTGAGTGCGACACCCTGCTGGTGATCGGATCCTCCTTCCCCTACACGCAGTTCCTCCCCGAGTTCGGCAAGGCGCGTGCCGTGCAGGTGGACATCGACCCGCACATGGTCGGACTGCGCTACCCCTTCGAGGTCAACCTGGTCGGCGACGCGGCCCGGACGCTGCGCCGGCTGCTGCCCCTGCTGGACCAGATGGAGGACCCCTCCTGGCGCACGAAGATCGAGAACAACGTCAAGGACTGGTGGGAGGTCATGCAGCGGCGGGCCGCGGTCGACGCCGATCCCATCAACCCGGAGTACGTCACCCACGCCCTCAACGGGCTGCTCCCCGACAACGTCATCCTCTCCGCCGACTCGGGTTCGGCGGCCAACTGGTACGCCCGGCACCTGAAGCTACGTGAGGGGATGCGCGGTTCGCTGTCGGGGACGCTCGCCACCATGGGGCCGGGCGTGCCGTACGCCATCGGCGCCAAGTTCGCGCACGGCGACCGGCCCGCGATCGCCCTGGTCGGGGATGGCGCGATGCAGATGAACGGCATGGCCGAGCTCATCACCATCGCCAAGTACTGGCAGGAGTGGGAGGACCCGCGGCTGATCGTGGCCGTCCTCAACAACCGGGACCTCAACCAGGTGACCTGGGAGATGCGCGCGATGGAGGGCGCCCCGCAGTTCCTGCCCTCGCAGTCCCTCCCCGACGTCCGCTACGCCGACTTCGCCCGCTCACTGGGTCTGGACGGCCTGCGGATCGAGGAATCCGACGGAGTGGCCGGCGCCTGGGAGGCCGCGCTCGCCGCCGACCGGCCGTGTGTCCTCGACTTCGTCACCGATCCCGCCGTACCGCCGATCCCGCCGCACGCCACCCTCGGCCAGATCGAGGCCGCGGCCTCCGCCGTCCTCAAGGGCGACAGCGACCGGCTCGCCATGGTCCGGCAGGGCTTCAAGGCCAAGGTGCAGGAGTTCCTGCCGCACCGGCACGAGACCGGGCGACGGTGAACCGACCGGCCGGTCGTCGAGCAGGTGCAGACCTCGGTCCAGACCGTTCCGACGAACGCGCCCGCGGCGGACGCCACCCCGACCTGGGACAGCACCGCCCTCGTCCTGGTCACCGTCCGCTGCGGAAACGTCACCGGCCTCGATCACTCCGCTCCGGCAGCGGCCGCGCAGGTCGCCCACGACCAGTCCGGCGTTGCGCACCGCACGGTGCACGGCGCGTACGACGGCGGTGGGGAATACCGGCGGATCCGGGGCACCCCAACCGGGCCGTCGCGGCCGGCCGCGTCCAGCGCCTTGACCAGTTCCTCGGTGGCAGTCTCGCCGAGCCGGCCGACCGCCGCGACCTGCTGGGAAAGACGCAGCTTCCATTGCGCGGTGTGCACCGGCGGGGGTACGCCGTCCCGCGACTCGGCGGCCACCGGACGAACGGTGTTCGATCCGGCGTCCACCACGCTCATCCTCGTCGCCCCGCCCACCCCGCGCCCCGGAACCGATACCGGCGGACCAGAGCGAACGGAAACAGGTGGACTGTGGTGCTTCCGTCCTGCCCTGCGGGGAACTCGTCGGGCGACGGACAGACCTGTACGAGACCCACGGAAGCCAAGGTGAGATGCCATGCCGGCTGGATCGAACGCCAAGCGCGAGCGCCAGTACGAACACATCAAGGACAGTGCCGAGGAGCGCGGTGAGTCGACGAAGCGGGCCGAGGAGATCGCGGCACGCACGGTCAACAAGGAGCGGGCCAGGTCGGGCGAGTCGAAGACCGCGAGCAAGACCTCCACCCGCGACCCGAAGTCGGCGTACCAGCGCGGCGGTCAGCGCTCCCACAGCGGCGCGGAGGGACCCACCAGGGACCAGCTGTACGAGGAGGCCAAGAAGCGCAACATCGAGGGCCGCTCGTCGATGACGAAGAAGCAGTTGCAGAACGCCCTCGGGCGGTGAGCAGGCGTTCTCACGCGACCTGGGGGAGTCACGGCGTCCCGCGTCCGCAGCGCCGTGGCTCCCCCGCGCCCGGCGGCGAGGAGCCTGGCGGCCGGCCGGTCCTCCGGGCAGAATGCCGGCCTCCGTGACGCGACCGCCGGCCTTCCCCAACACCGCCCGGACCGACCCCACGGCACAGGATCGCGGCGACGCCCACCCCGCCACGCTGAGACGGGCCATCGCCTACATCGACGACCACGCCGACCAGCCGATCACCGTCGCCGACATGGCGGCCGCCGTCCACGTCACGATCCGCACCCTGCAATACGCCTTCCGCAGGCATCTCGACACCACGCCGATGGCCTGCCTGCGCCGGGTGCGCCTGGCCCAGGCGCACCGCGACCTCCTCGCGGCCGGGTCCGGCAGCGGCGCCACCGTCGCCGCCCGCTGGGGATTCGCCCACCCCGGCCGCTTCGCCGCCCTCTACCGGGACGCCCACGGCACCAGCCCCGCCGACACCCTGCGCAACTGATGCGGGGCGTCCGAAGGAACGGCGGCGGGCCCGACGCCGGCGACTGAGGGCGCTCCGCGCGGATACCACTCGCACCAGGCAGGCCAGGTTCCGACCGGGGTCGCCCGACTCGCTCCTCGAAGAGGGAGACACCTTCGTGCCGACACCATCGCTCCGCCGTGCGTCCGGATCCCTTCACGGACTGTCCGCCGTCGTCACCGGCGGCTCCCGCGGTCTGGGTCTCCTCATCGCCGACGAACTGCCGCGCCGTGACGAGCGACGCGAGTTCGCCTGGTTCTCCGCTCTCGCGGGCACTCCGCTGATCTCGATGGACGCGCGCCGGGCAGCCGGTCGCATCGTCACCGCCGTCCAGCACCGCGTCCTCCGTCTGGTCCTCACCCCGGCCCCCCGCGTGGCCGACAAGGCCCACGGTCTCGCCCCGGCGCTCACCACCCGGCTCAGCCATGCGGCGACCGCGCTGCTGCCGACCGCGGCGGACGAGCCGGGGCCGCGTCGGGTGTCGACGTCGAACCGGCCGCCCCGCGCACGACCGGGGAACGCCTGCGCTCCGCGGGCAGCGCGCTGAACGACCGGGCGGCACGCGCCCACAACGAACTCCACCGCACCGCTTCGGAGGGACACCGGCGGCGACTCCGTACCGAGCGCCGGCTGACCGTCCGTTCCCGCGGCCGTCACTCCTTGTCGGCGAAGACGCTGGTGTCCAGGTGGGCAAGGAGGTCGGCCGGATCCCGGTACACGGCGTGGGCACCGGCAGCCTCCAGGTCCGCGCGCGGGATCCCGCCGGACAGCACCCCCACCGCGGTCACCGCGTCCCTCGCGGCCGCCTTCATGTCCCAGACACTGTCGCCGACGAACAGCGCGCGTTCGCTCGGCACGCCGGCGATCTCCCTGGCCTGCTGGACGGGATCGGGGGCGGGCTTGCCCTCGGAGACGTCGTCCGCGCTGGTGAACCCGAGGATGACGTCGTCCGCGTCGATCGCGCTCCGCAACGCGGCGAGTTCCGCGCCGCTCGCCGAGGTCGCCAGGACGATCTCCCAGCCCCGTCCCGCCAGCGCCCGCAACAGGTCGCCCGCCGAGTCGAGTACGGGCAGCCGCTCGAAGTACGTGGCGTACAGGGTGTGGTGCGCCGCGCTGAGCTGCCCGTCCTCGTCGGGATCGCGGTCGTCGCCGAGCAGGTGCTCCAGCAGGTCGCCGCCGCTGAGGCCCACGGCCCGGTGGATCTCCCGCATGGGAACGTGATGGCCCGCCTGCCGGAACGCCTCCCACCAGGTGACCACGTGCAGGTGATTGGTGTCGACGAGTGTTCCGTCGATGTCGAAGATCGCGGCGCGTTGCGTGCTCATCTCGGACGCCCGCCCCGTCACAGTGCCCGGAGTGCGGGCAGCAGCTTGTGCTCGGCCCATTCCAGGTACGGCTCCTGATGGTCGCCGCCGATCTGGACGAGCGCGACCTCGGTGAACCCTGCCTCGGCATAGGGACGGACGGCCTCGACGACCGCCTGCACGTCGTCGCCGCAGGGAATGGAGTCGGCCACGTCCCCGGGCCGTACGAACTGGGTGGCCGCCTCGAAGGCGGCGGGTCCGGGCAGTTCGGAGTTGACCGGCCAGCCGCCGCCGAACCAGCGGAACTGCTCATGGGCGCGGGCGACCGCCGCGTCGCGGTCGGTGTCGTAGCAGATCGGCAGCTGACCGACCTTGGCCTTGCCGGCGCCGCCGTGCCGGTCGAAAGCGGAGATCAACTCCGGGCGGGGCTCCGTGGCGATCAGCAGATCGGCCAGATGACCGGCGAGTTCGCAGGAACGGTCGCCGGAGACGGCGACGCCTATCGGCGGAGGCGCGTCGGGCAGGTCCCACAACGTGGCGTTCTCCACGTCGAAATGGGCGCCGTGGTGGTTGACGTTCTCCCCCGCCAAGAGCGCGCGGATGATCTCCACGGCCTCCTCCAGTTTCTCCAGCCGGACGTGAGCGGCGGGCCAGCCGCCGCCCGTCACGTGCTCGTTGAGGTTCTCCCCGGAGCCGAGCCCCAGCCGGAACCGACCCTGGGAGAGAAGCTGCATCGTGGCGGCCTTCTGGGCGACGACCGCCGGGTGATACCGGGTCGTCGGGCACGTCACGTACGTCATCAGGGGAATGCGCTCGGTGGCCTGCGCGGCGGCACCCAGCACACTCCACGCGTAGGAGGCGTGCCCCTGTGACTCCAGCCAGGGAAAGTAGTGGTCGGACGTGACGGAGAAGTCGAACCCGGCCCGTTCGGCGCCCACCACATGGCCGACCAGCTGCCGCGGGCCCGCCTGCTCGGTCATCATCGTGTATCCGATCCGCACCATGCCGCTCATCTCCTCGTAGGGGTTCTCGTAGGGGTGTCCTCGCCAGGGCCGGTGTCGGACCCGGGTACCCCGTCCGGCGACGGCGACGCTCGACACCGTGCGCGCGTTCGGCGAGGTCTGTGCTACTGCCCCGGCGGGGCGAAGGGCGGCCGCCGACCGTCTTGCTCGGGCATCCCTCCGACGGGTACCCGAGGCCGCAACGGCGCCCGGGCGCGAGAGGGACAGCAACGTGGGTGACCGGCACCCGAAGGATCCCGAGAACCGCGGAGCAGAGAGGTACGGCCCTGCGAGCAGGGCCCTGCCCGACGGGAAGAGGGCCGGGCGGCCCGCGCGCGGTATCCATCCCGGTGGGCCAGTCCGGACATGACACCCACCATCGCTGCCGGGCGTTCCGGCCGCCGAAAGGACGCACCCTGGGTGTGCGCACCTGGATCAGTGACTGGCCCGCGTTCCGTCAGCTCACCGGATCCGACCCGCTGGGCCGGGGCCGCGCCGCCATGCCGCCGCGCACCGGACACCTCGAACCACGCACGAAGACCGCCGACCGGGTCGTGCGTCGATGTGCCCCCACTGCGCGGTGGGCTGCGGGCAGCAGGCCTACGTCAAGGACGACGCCGTCGTGCAGATCGGGGGCGATCCGGACTCGCCGATCAGCCGCGGGCGCCTGTGCCCCAAGGGGTCGGCCACACTCCAGCTACCACAGGACCGGCCCGTCGCCACGAGGTGCTGTACCGGCGGCCCTACGCCACCGACTGGGAGCCGCTCGACCTGGAGACCTCCATGGACATGGTGGCCGACCGGGTGATCGAGACGCGGCGCCTTACCTGGGAGTGGGAGTCCGAGGGGATGCGCACCGCGCGTACCCTCGGCATCGCCGAGGAGAACTACCTCATCAAGAAGCTGCTGAATCAAGAAGCTGCTGACCGGCCTCGGTGTGGTCCAGGTGGAGAACCAGGCCGGGTCTGCCACAGCTCCACGGCCGCCGGGCTCGGTACCTCCTTCGGGCGGGGCGGTGCCACCACCTTCATGCAGAACCTCCAGCACGCCGACCGCATCGTCATCCAGGGCTCCAACCTCCCCGAGGCCCATCCGGTCGGCTTCCAGTGGGTGATGGAGGCGAAGGCGCGCGGCGCCCGGATCATCCGTGTCGACCCGCGCTTCACCCGCACCAGCGCGCTGGCCGACCTGCACGTGCCGATCCGGGCCGGCAGTGACATCGCGTTCCTCGGCGCGGTCCTGCTCCTCGGCCCGGTGCCCGACTCGGCACCCGCACGCGCCGGCTCGGCATGGTCGCGGAACCGCCAGGGCCGCGCCGGAACCCTGCTGCGCACCGCCCGTCTGCTCACCGCGACCGGCGCGGCCACCGCTCTGGTGTTCGGCCACCGCAGCCGCCCGGCGGCCGCCCTCGCGGGCTCGGCCTGCACCCGCTCTTCGGCATCTTCGCGGCCGGAGTCGCCTCGGCCGAGGACCCGCAGTACACGGTCGCACCCCAGCGCGCGGCCACCGCGGCATCCGGGGAAGGTCACCAGCCGGCCCCCGCCACACACGACACGCGGTGACTACTCGTCGAGCCAGTCCCCCGGGAGCAGGGTCCGGACCGCTTCCAGTGCTTCCTCGGTCCGAGCCCGCGCAAGCACGCAGCCCTCCTCGTCCCGCAGCAGCGCGTCCGCGCCGAGGAACCAGCGGGTGCCCTCGTAACCTCCGGCCGCATAGACCGGAAACGGCAGCTGCTCGCAGCTCTCTTCGATGATCCGCGGGGTTTCGGGGTCGGGCTCGTAGAGGAAGTCGCTCAGGTGCTGCGGCGCGTGCAGGGACTCCGCGAGTACCATCTCGACGGCCATCCACGACACGCGTTCCATGAACGGCTCCCACCGCTGTGCCTGCCGGTCGGCGAGGTCCAGCAGCACATGAACTCCCGGATCGGCCCGGCCCACATCCCCGAGCAGTACACCCCAGGAGCAGGCGCCCTGGTTCTCCTCCCGGAAGACGAGCGCTTCGCCGCGGGCATCGATGCAGAGCTCGTCCGGCCGCAGCAGACGATCGTGGTTGCTCGTCAGGTCCTGGCGCCGCCCGAGCAGCCGGTACATCTCGCCGAGGGCGGTCGGCAGACCCACGCCGAGACGTTTCTCCGCTGCTCCGAGGTCCTCCTCGGTGAAGCCGTCGCCGTCGGTGAGCGGCTCGACCCACGCACACGCGAAGTCGCGGACGAACCGCCACGCGCCCGCACGGTCCGCGCGCGCCTGCTCCAGGCCCCTGCGAACATCGAACATCTGTGTCATGGCGCAGACCCTAACCGCCGCCCGCGACAATCCCGCCGTCACCCCTTTCACTCCCAGGACCACCGATTACCGCTGAGCCCGTCGCCTTCGGCAGGATGAGCGCCATGACCGAGATCCGTACACCCCGCCTCCTGCTCCGTCGCTGGCAAGACGATGACCTCGCGCCCATGGCGGACATCAACGCGGACCCGCGGGTCATGCGCTGGATCGACGACGGATCGGTACGCGACCTCGACCGCACGGCACAAGCCATGGAACTGTGGGAGGAGGAGTGGGACGAGGAAGGCTTCGGGCTCTTCGCCGTGGAGTTGCTGGCTTCGGGTGAGCTGGCCGGCGTCACCGGCCTGTCCGTGCCCTGGTACCTGCCGGAGGTACTGCCCGCCGTGGCGATCAGCTGGCAGTTCGGCACACCGTTCTGGGGGCAGGGGTACGCGTCCGAAGCCGCCCACGCCACCCTGGAGTTCGCCCTCCAGGATCGCGGACTTGACCGGGTCGTCAGCATCATCCGAGCCGGAGACGACGCGTCCGAGAGCGTCATCCGCAAGCTCGGCATGGCCCTGGAGCGAGAGACGGTGCACCCGGTGCACGGCTACCCGCTGCGCGTCCACGCCATCGATCTCACCGAGTTCCAGGCGTAAGCGCGCCGAGCCGTCGACCGACGCGGGGGAACCGCCGCTTTCGACGGCGGCACCGCGCATTGATACTGCGCGAGCCGTCAGACGGCTTCAGGGTGAAGTCCGAATACGGATTGCCACCCGGGCAACTCGTGGCGGCGGTGCCGGTCCGGGCTTTCCCGGTGCCGCGTGAACCGGCCGCCCCGTCCAGCCGACGGGGCGGCCGTGGGAAGTGTGGTGGTGATCACCGCCAAGTGAGCGAACCGGTCTGACCGCCCGGGAAAGGACCAGTTCAGCAGGTGTGGGGGTGGGGACAGCCCCATGGGGTGGTGGGGGCTCGGCCCCCCAGCGGGTCTGGGGCTGACAGGCTGTCGCGGTGTGACGGCCGTAGCGAGACTCGACCGCATGACGACTTCCACCAACGCCTCGGTGGCGACCGCTTCGGCCGCCGTGCGTCCCCGCAGACAACGCCCCCACGGCGGCAGCGACTTCGCGCGGCTGTCCCAGCTCATCAGCGAGGCAGGTCTGCTGCGGCGGCGCAAGGGTTACTACACGGTGCGGCTCACTGTGGTGACCGGGCTGACGGCGGCGGGTTGGGCGGTCTTCGTCGCGCTGGGCGACACCTGGTGGCAGTTGGCGGTCGCCGCTTCGATGGCCCTCGTCTTCGGCCAGATCGCGCTGGTGGCGCACGACCTGGCACACCGGCAGGTCTTCCGGCAGCAGCGCACGAGCGCTGTCTGGGGCCGGCTCTTCGGCAACCTCGGCATCGGCATGAGCTACGGCTGGTGGATGAACAAGCACACCCGTCACCATGCCAACCCCAACCACGAGGAACTCGACCCCGATGTCGCTCCGGACATCCTGGTGTGGTCCACCGAGCAGGCCCGCAACAGCAACGGTCTGGCCCGATTCATCGGCGGTCACCAGGCGTTCCTGTTCTTCCCCCTGCTGACGCTGGAAGGCTTCAACCTGCATGTGTCGAGCGTACGGGCGCTGCTCTCGCCGTCCATGAAGAGCCGTCGGCTCGAGGGGTGCCTGCTCCTCCTGCACCTGGCGGGTTACCTGTCCGCGCTGTTCCTGGTGCTCTCCCCCGGCAAGGCGGTGGCGTTCCTCGCCGTGCACCAGTGCCTTTTCGGTGTCTATCTCGGCAGCGCCTTCGCCCCCAACCACAAGGGCATGCCCACCTTCACCGGTGACGACCGACCCGACTTCCTGCGTCGCCAGGTCCTCACCTCCCGGAACGTGCGCGGTGGCCGGGTCACCGACCTGATGCTCGGCGGCCTGAACTACCAGATCGAGCACCATCTGTTCCCGAGCATGCCCTCTCCTCATCTGCGGCGGGCCCAGGTCGTCGTACGCGCGTACTGCCAGGAGATCGGCGTGCCCTACCACGAGACGGGGCTGCTGCAGTCCTACCGCGAGGCACTCGCACACCTGCACCGGGTAGGGGCACCCATCAGAGAGCGGCAAAAGGCGTCCTGACAGAGCGCGGCCGAACCGCGGCGGAACGGGGTTCAGGAGCGGGGGGCGAAATGGACCAGGATCCGGCCGGTGTTGGCCGTGTCGATTTCCAATCTGTCGTACAGACGTCTGATGTGCTTCTGGCCGAGGAATGCCAGGACGCGCCCTCTGAGCTGCCCGGAACCCTTTCCGTGAATGATCTGCACGACGGGCTCCCCCGTGTGTTTCGCCTGGAAGACGATCTGCCGCAGCGAGAGTTCGATGTCGCGGTTGTTCCGGAAGACCGGATGCAGATCCAATGTCAGCACGTGCTGCCTCCCGCTGCCGCCGCCTGTGACCACGCGGTCCAAGTGTGTCATGCGGCTGCAGGCAGCCTGACGGTCCGAGCACCGCGGTCCGGGACGGCTGAAGCGGCACGACCCCTGACAGCGCGGTCGTGAAAAGGACCGCCCCGGCGCCGTCCCGTGTGCGGTGATCGGCCGAATACGGCGTTCGAGGCCGACCCGGGAAAGACACCCGACGCACAATTCCACCTCCACCCCCTTTTCATCCTCTACGCTTCCCCGCCCTCATCCATCTCAGACGACATGGACCACGGGGGACATCAGCACGCGTGCCTTGGCCCTCACCTTCCACGTCGCCGACGTCGGCCCCTGGTTCGGTGTCCCCCGGGTCGAGGTGTGCCGGCTCGTCGCCCTATGGTTGGCCGATGCGCTCACACCAAGTTGACCGGCCGGCCGATCTCGACGTTGTCCGTGAGTCCTACGACCGGGTGGCCGACAACTACGCCGAGATGGTGGCGACGACGGGAATGGGCGACATCCGTCGCGATCCCTGGCTGAAGGCATCGGTCGACGCCTTCGCCGACACCGTGAGCGGGCTCGGGCCCGTCCTCGACGTCGGCTGCGGGCCCGGAACGGTGACCGCCTACCTCGCCGAACGCGGACTCGACGTCTCCGGGGTCGATCTCTCGCCCGGCATGATCGAGAACGCCCGCCGTCTGTATCCGCACTGCCGCTTCAGCGTCGCCTCCGCCACCGAACTCAGCCTCGAAGAAGCCTCCCTCGGCGGCGTACTCGGGTGGTGGTCACTGTTCAACCTCCCGCGCGACGTCCTTCCTCAGGTCTTCGCCCTGTTCGCGCGGGCTCTGAAGCCGGGCGGCCACCTCATCACCGGAACGCACGTCGGCGACGAGGACGTGGTGCGCACGGAGGCCTACGGAGGTGTGTCCGTCCGCTGGACGACGCACAAATGGCGGCCGGAACGGTTCGTCGCCCTGATCGAGCAGGCCGGACTGCGTCCCGTCGCCGAACTGCGGCTCCCGGCAAATGAGTTCAGCGGGCCGGGTCTGGTCGTCATGGCCCAGCGCCCCGCCTGAGGACCGGACGCCCGAGAGAGTTCGGATACTGCGGCGGACACGGCATCTGGTCCGGGTGCACAGGTCACCTCATCCAGGTCAGCCCGCTCGGGGAGCGGACGGCCGCCTCGGCCTCGTGCGCCAGTCGCACGAGTTCCGCCTCCGGCACCGCCCCGGCCGGCCGCCGCTCACGTGCGAACGTGGTGGCCAGTCGTTGCAGCAGTTCGTTGAGCGGGGTCGGCACGCCGTACATCCGCCCCAACAGGACGATCTCACCATTGAGGCAGTCGGCCTCGATCGTGCCCGTGCCACGGGTGAGGGACTGCCAGGAGGACCCACCGCCCCCTCCTGCCGAACGCACCTTGTCGCCGCGCGCCTCCTGCTGTTCTCGCTCACTCACGTGGGGGATCCCGGCGGTCCTGAGGACCGACTCGCCCTCCGCGCGCACCCGTTCGTACAGACGCCCGGCCTCCTCCCCGGCGATCGGCCAGCTCAACGCGTTGATCGCGTTGGCGAGGTTGCCGAGCAGCTTGGCGTACTGCCGGCGCGCCACGTCGGCAACCACCGGGGCCTCGAAGCGGGCGGTCTCCAGATCGGCGGCGATCCGGCGGACGGTGTCATCGACACCGCGGGGAAAGCGCCCGAGGTGCAGAATGCCGCTGAGCGGAGCGCCGGGCGCGGAGACCACCCCCGGTTCGACGAAGGTGGAGGGCAGCCGGACGCACACGCCGTACACACGGCGGAAGCGGCGCAGGGCGATCCGCTGACTCTCCACGCCGTTCTGCGCGCACACCACAGGCAGCCGCTCCGCAGCAGTGCCGCCGCCCGCCACCGGCGCGGCGCCCCAGGTGTCCAGTGCGGCCTCGCAGTCCTGCGTCTTGACCGTCAGCACGAGTACGTCGTCCGTTCGCAACACGCCCAGCGCGCCCGGGCCTTCGACGACAGGGAGTCGATGGACGCGTTCGCCGTCCGGAGCCCGGAAGCGCAGCCCCCCCGGCCTTCATCACGGCGTAGTGCGCGCCCCGAGCGACGAGGACCACCTCATGCCCGGCCTCGGCCAGGCGCGCCCCGATGGTTCCGCCGATCGCCCCCCTGCGACGATGATGTAGCGCGTGCCGCCGGATTCCGGCACGTCCGACATGCCCAGGTCGCCGCGGGAGACCTCGGAGGCTCCGGGAGTGGTGTGCATCGTGATCGCTTTCTCGTATGACGGAGACGGTCGTCGCGACTCGTGAGGGACGATGTCACCGATCCCGGCGGCGCCGAAGCACGTCCTCCTGAGTGCTCAGGTGTCCACCTGCTTCGTGTGTCGCACCCGGGAGCGCATCTCCTGCGCACGTAGCGCTCTCCCGGGCCCCTCCCGGGCAGGCCGCCACTCGCGCGTGCGATACCGCGGTACCCGTCGCGGTGGCTGACGCGTTCGTCGCCGACCTGGCCGTGTCCGGGGTGGCACCACCGCCGGATGCGCCTGCCGATCAGCGCCGTACCCCCGCATCGTCACGTCCGGATCCCGCCAGCACCGGTGCTCGCCGGACAGCAGAGTCGAAGGTGACACGAACGCTGACGAGATGGAGGCGACGATGACCACCTGCACGACGATCACCAGCCCGCTGGGCGACCTGCTCCTGACAGGTGAGGAAACCGGCGACGGGCTCGCCCTGGCCTCGCTGTCCATGCCCGGCCAGAAGAACGTCCCGGCCGTCCAGCCCGGCTCGCGCCAGGACAAGGAGCCGTTCGCGGACATCATCCGTCAGGTGGAGGCGTACTTCGCGGGCGAACTCACCCGGTTCGACATCCCGTTCGCCCCCGGCGGCACGGACTTCCAGCGGCGTGTCTGGCGCGCGCTGGAGGAGATCCCGTACGGCACCACGACGACATACGGCGCGCTCGCCGAGCGACTCGGCCTGGAGCGTGTACGAATCCAGGCACTCGGCGCGGCGATCGGCGCGAACCCGCTGCTGCTGGTGCGTCCCTGCCACCGTGTCATCGGTGCGGACGGCTCGATGAGGGGCTACGCGGCGGGCGTCGACCGCAAGGTACGCCTCCTCACCCACGAGGGCGCCCTGCAGCCGACCCTCCTCTGACACCGCGCCCCGCGAAGCCAGTACGCGCTCCGGGAGACAACGGCGTCCGAGCAGCGGTTCCCCGGCCTCGAAAGCGTCCGCCAGGCCGTGAACTCCCTCACCCAGCGGGATGACACCTCCCGTTCGCCCCTCATCAGCGCGGCCGACCTCGCCGCCCACGCGGGCGACCTGCCCGTACCCCAGCCGCACACCGAAGCCGAACTCGCCGCAGTCGTCGGGCTGTCGACCGGGCCGAGGTCCCTGATAGAGACGGTGGCGATCGGACACGGCCGCGCCGCCTGCCGGAATGCGGCGCTCGCGATCGCGGCCGCGTGGGCGGCTCGCGGCAGCCGGGTGCTCACCGTCGTGGACTGGCCGGAGACGGCCGCCTCGTGGCTGCGCCCGGCGACCCGGCTGACCGCCGAAACCCCCGACTGGGTGATCGCCGGCCCCGACACCCTGCACGGGCTGCGCGGCGCGAGCACCGACGGCGGCACAAGCAGTTCGACCAAGGCGAGCGCCGCCGCACGGTTCCGGGAACAGCTCGCCTGACGGGCGGCCCGCAGCGGAGTCCCCCTCCCCCGCCCACAGTTCGCACGGACGGTCCGACGAGACGCGAGTCCGTGCCCCGGGCGCGGGATCGCGTCTCGCCGGTCCGGCGTCATGTCCGGCCGGCCCGGGTGAAGTCCTGGCCTCGCGCCGCCGGCGGCGCGAGGTCAGGACTTCACAGCGGCGTCTCCCGGCAGTCGCACGACACGGCGGTTCACCGGGGTGTCGGTCGACGGGTCCGTCTCGACACGGGGGGCCTGGGCCTGGGTCCGCGTGACGCGCTCGTGCAGCGGCGCGGTCGGCGTGCGGTCGATGTGCAGGCTGAGGAGCTCGGGGCGGGCGTAGTGGCCGATCGTGTCCGCCATGCGCTTGCGCCGGTCGATCATCGTGAAGTCGATGTCGGCGATCACCTCGCCCTCGCCGTGCGTGACGGGCTCTCCGACGATCCGGCCCTCCGGGTCGACGACGGCGGTGAAGAAGCCCTGGGAGAACAGCGCGACGGGAGCGCCGGTGTCCGCGGCGAGCCGGGCCTTCTGCTCCTCGTCGAGCCAGGCGGTCGCGTTGACCACGAAGGACGCCGACTCCAGCGCGTGCTGTCTGATGGCGACCTCCATCTGCGGGGCGAAGTTCTCGCCGCCCAGACCGCCCGGGAACATCGCGGCGTGGATCTGCTCGCCGTCGGCGATCAGGGCGTAGCGGGCCAGCGGCTGGTAGTGCTCCCAGCAGGCGAGCTGGCCGATGCGGCCGACGGCGGTGTCCACGGCGCGCAGGCCGGAGGCGTCGCCCTGGCCCCAGATCATCTTCTCGTGGTAGGTCGGCGTGATCTTGCGGCGGCGCTGGACGAGCGTGCCGTCGGCGTCGAACAGGAGCTGGGTGTTGTAGATGGTGCCGCCGTCGCGCTCGTTGACGCCGATCGAGACGACCATGCTGTTCTGGCGGGCTGCCTCGCCTATCGCGTCGGTGTCGGCGGAGGGCACGGCGACCGACTCGTCGAGCAGCAGAAGCTGGTCCTCGTGGATGGTGTACGGCGCCTTCACGAAGCCGAAGTACGGGTAGTACGGGATCACGGTCTCCGGGAAGACCGCGAACTCCACTCCTCGCTCCCCCAGTTCGTGGATCTTGTTGACGACGCGCTCGACGGTGCCTGCGCGGCTGTAGAGCACGGGGCTGATCTGGACTGCGGCAACTTTTACGGTCATGTCTAGATTCCTTGGGTGTGGACGGGGGGTGAGTGGCTTCCTCCTCGAAGCAACAATACGAGCATATGCTCGTACCTGGTGGAGCGGCAAGGCTTCCCGTCGGGTGCCGAGGTGACGGCGGTCTCGTGGGTCCCGCGTTCCACCGATGAGAGCAAGGCCGTGAATCCTTCTGCACCCACCCGGAAGGAGCTGCTTGCGTGGCGTCCAGCAGTGAAGCCGGTGGACACCGCGGCGCAGACGGGTCGGAGCGGAATCAGCGCCCGGATGCCGCCGCCCTCGACATCGCGACGACCGGGGGCAGCCCGCCGTCCCAGTTCACCCTTCCCGGACGCGTGGCCCTGGACTCGCCCCACGTCTCGGCACGAGCAGTGGTCCCGGGGAAACCGGCCGGTGCCGACCGATCCCGATCCGGCCGGTGCCCGTCGGCGGCATGTGGCGCCGTACCCGTACGCGGCCCTGTCCGTCCCGCTCTCCGCCGCGGGCCGGCGCTTCGGCGCCCTGACCGTGCCCAGGCCGGAGACCTACGGCACTTACCGACCGGCGGAGCACACGGAACTCCAGCGCATCGGGGAGGAACTGGCCGGCGTCCTCGCCCGGCTCGCCGAGTCCGAGGGCGCGCTCACGGCCGGGGCCACACCGATGCCGGTGCCCTTCGGCTCCCACGCCGACACCACCGTCCGCACGCCGGGACGGGGGGGGGCCGGGCGTCGCCGGCTCCGCGGGCACCAGCCTGATGCACCCGGTGCGGCGGCTCGCCGGTCTGCTGAACCGGGCCATGGCCGAGGACGACGCCCTCGCGGCGGCCCGCCACTGCGTCACGACCCCCTTCCGGGCCCGGACCCTGGCGCCGGCCTCGGCCGACGAGGGCCGCCTGTGGGTCCTGGGCCACAGCGGTGCCTCCGCCGATCCGGCCGCGATCTCCACGGGACCGGGCCGGACGCGCGGACACCCGCGGCCGAGACCTTCCTCGGACGCCCGCTGTTCTGCCCCGGCGGGCGGCAGGCGGTCGGCGGCGCTGCGGGACGAGGAGAACACGCAGGCCGAGCACGGCCGGGGACTGCTCATCGTCGAGGCCCTGTCCGGATCATGGAACAGCTCCCCCAACGGCCGCGGCAAGACGGTCTCCGTGGAGGTGCCCGTCGGTCCGCCGCCGGAGTGACCGTCGCCTCCTCCGCGGATCTCCCGTCGACGACCAGCGCCCACCCGCGTAGCGAAGAGCCGGGTCAGTGACACCGGTCGGCGCCTCCACGGACAAGAGCATCCGAATCGCCACACTTGACCGTTCCGAATATACGAGCATATGCTCCTTTCATTCTCACCCGCGGCCGGATCTCAAGAAAGCGAGCCGCTTCCCATGACCTTCAAGAACACGGTGTTCGCCGCCGCGGTCACGGTGGCCCTGGCCGGCGGCATCACCGGCACGGGAACGCTCTCCGCGAGCGCGGCGACAGCACGGTACGGCTCCCACCGCATCGGCATCTCCAGCAAGAAGCCCGGTACCTCGCGCGACCCGCGATTCGCGGAGACCATGGCCCGGACCGGCCGGCCGACGGTCCCGCACCGCGCCGGCGGCGCCGACCCGGCGGAGGCCATCCTCCCGCGCCCCGGCAGGACCGTATGAATCGTCGACACCGCCGACTCGGCCGCCACCGCGACCAACGCCCACTTCCCCCTGGTCAACCGTCCCACCAGGGACTCCGCCCACCCGTTCGCGATCACCTGCCCGAGCCACCGCCACCTCGGCCGCACCCGCGCGCACCGGCACCCGCACGCACAGACCGAGGCGCGCGGACTGATGGGCGATCCGAACCGCGTACCCGACAGCCGGCTCCCGGGCACGAACCTCGGTGTCGTGAAGCAGCCCCCGCGCCCAGGCCCGGAACGGACCGGCAGCGGGCTCGTTCGCCGCCGACCGCGACAGCCCCGCCCGCCTCCCCGCCGACCGCCGCCAGCGGCGGCACCCGTCCGACAATCCCGTAAGGAAGCGCGCCATGCGCAAGATCAGTCTCCGTCCCCTCGTCCCGGCCGCCGCGGCCGCGGCCGTCCTCGTCAGCACCCCGCCGGCGTCGGCCGCCGCCGAAGACACGCACCAGGCACACCGAGCGCACCAGGCGCACCAGGTACACCAGGCGCACCAGAGCGCCGGCACCTTCCAGCTGGTCGCCAGACAGACGCAGTCCCAGTCGATAGACGCAGGGAAGAAGGGGCACAGCCTCGGCGACCAGCTCGTCATCGCCGAAGACCTCTACCGGAACGGAAAGAAGATCGGCGACCACGCCGTCGTGTGCACCTACGTACACATCGGCCCGGACACCCTCCAGTGCCTCGGCACCTTCTCCCTGCCCCAGGGACAGATCAGCGGACAGGCTCTGCTCCACCTGCCGTCCCGCTCCGCCGTCGACGTCGCCGTCACCGGCGGCTCGGGCGCCTACAGCGGCACCGGAGGCTACGTCCACACCGCACCCGCGGGCACCACGGAGCGCCACCTCACCTTCCACCTCAGCGACTGACCACCCGCCGGCGGCGCGACACCACGGCCTGCGCCGCGCCGCCGGGCGCAGACACGGACGCGTTCCGGCAGGCGCTGGAACGCCCGCACCGGGCGCACTACATCAACGACGGCTCCTACCGGCGCCGGCACGACGCCGGCGAGCCGCTGCTCAGGGGACTCCACGGGTCAGGGCCGGCCCGGACTTTGCAGTGCGCGCATATGCTCTTATGATGAGTGGACAACACTCGGGAGGAGATCATGGGCATGCCACCGACGGATCCCTCCGACGCCTGCAACAACCTGGCTCTGCGCAAGGCGGCCCGGTATCTGAGCGCGACCTACGACAAGGCTCTGACCTCGGTCGGTCTTCGCGCGACACAGCTCAGCATCCTGCAGAAACTCAGCGCGCACGGGGAGATGACGATCTCCCACCTCGCCGACGTGATCGCCATGGACCGTACGACGATGGCCTCGAACCTCAAGCCGCTGGCGCGGGAGGGCCTGCTGACCGTCGAACCGTCGGCGACCGACCGTCGCGCGCGGATCGTGACGATCACACCGGACGGTGTCTCCCGGCTGAAGCAGGCCCTGCCGCTGTGGCAGGAGGTGCAGGCCCAGTTCGAGGAGCGCTTCGGGCCCGGGGAGGCGGCCCAGCTGCGCGGCTTCCTCCAAGCCGTCCTTCAGACAGGCTTCACGCCCTGGGCCGAGTGAGACGCGCCACCCGCCGTCCTCCGCCCGCACCGAACAAAGCCGTTGAACCGGCCGCGAAGGCTAGGCATGATCCACTCTGTGGACACCTACCTGGAGACCGAGCGCCTGACCCTGCGCCGCTTCACCGCCGAGGACGCGGACCTGCTGATCGAGTTGGACAGCGACGCCGCGGTGATGCGCTATCTGACCGGGGGCAGTCCGACCGCTCCGGAGATCGTCCGCGAACGCCACCTGCCCAACATCATCGCCGGCTACCGGAAGTGGGGCGGCGGTCTTGGGCTGTTCGCCGCGCACGAGAAGGAGAGCGGCGCGTTCATCGGCTGGTTCTGCCTGCGCCCCGAGCCGCAGGGACCGCCGGACGAGGCCGAACTCGGCTACCGCCTGAGGCAGGCGGCCTGGGACAAGGGGTACGCCACCGAAGGCTCGCGGGCTCTGCTGGTCAAGGCGTTCACGGATCTCGACGTGCGCGTGGTCTGGGGCGAGACGATGGTGGTGAACCGGGGTTCGCGCAACGTCATGGAGAAGCTCGCCATGACGCTCGTGGAGACCATTCCCACTCCCCCCGACATGGAGATGGTCGAGGGGTCCGAGCACGGTGGCGTGCGGTACGAGATCACCAAGGAGCAGTGGGAGCAGCAGTAGCCGGTCGCGGGGCGGCAGGGCGTGGTGCCGCGCGGCCTGCGGGTCATGTGCCCGTGGCCACCCTGAGGGGCTGGCCGCCGTCGACGGCCAGGCAGGTGCCGGTCAGGAAGGTGTTCGTCAGGGCGAAGAGGACGGCGTGGGCCACGTCCTCGGGGGTGCCGATGCGGCCCGTGGGGTTGCCCGCGGAGAGCCTGGCGAACAGTTCGGCCTTCTTCCGCTCGCCCAGCGGATCCCACGCACCGGTGTCGATGGTGCCGGGCGAACCGGGGTCGAACCCCGCGTCCGAAGCGACCCTCCGGGCGAACTCGCGGACACCCGCAAGCTGGCGTTCGCCGAAGGAGAAGTCGAGGGCCTCGGTGTAGTAGTGGCGCAACGCCTGCTCGTCGAAGGCCTCCCACCCGGCGGCCTGCTCGCACACCTTGTCGACTTCGGCCATCGAGAGGTCCCGGGACTCCACGAAAGCCCGGTGCACTTCACGCACGATGCGAGGGTTCCGCGCCAGGTAGTCCCTGCGGACGGCCCAGGCCGCGAAGACGAACGGCAGACCGGTCCACACCTTCCGCATCTCGCCCAGGTCGTACACCAACAGTCCGAGTTCCTCGGCCTGGTGAAGGTACGCGCGCAGCGCGACGTCACCGATGACCACCGCGGCGTCCGCGTCCTGCATCATCACCGGCAGGTCCGGCGGGCACGTGAAGTACTCCGGGCGGACCCCTTCCCGCTCCTCCAGCAGAAGCCGGGCCAGACGTACCGACGAGCGCGAGGTGGAGCCCAGCGCGACCCGGCACCCGTCCAGCTCACCCAGCGGGACCTTGCTGACGATCAGGCAGGAGGTCACCGCCCCGTCGCTGCCCACCGCGATGTCCGGGAGCAGCACCAGGTCCTCTGCGTGCCTGAGGTACTCCATGCAGGCGATCGGACCGATGTCCAGGGTCCCGTCGACCAGCAGACCGCTCAGCCGGTCCGGAGTGTCCTTGGTCAACTCCAGGTCGAGCAAACTGCCGGTGCGGGCCAGGCCCCAGTAGATCGGCAGACAGTTGAGGAACTGGATGTGCCCGACCCGCGGCCGCTTCCCCGGCTCGTGCGGGACACGAGCTACGTGAGAGATCTCCACGCCGACAGGCTAGTACGTCGGAATCCGCCTCCTGCCCCCCGCGTACGGTCTACCCGGCGTCGGGCTGGTGGGCGCCCCAGACGTAGCTTTCGGGCAGCAAGTCGGTGATGCGGACGGTTCGGACCCGGTCTCCTGTGCCGACGATGACCCCGATGTCGGGGAAGTAGTCGAGAAGAACCTGGCGGCACCTGCCGCATGGAGGGACGACGCCCCGGTCACGGTCGCCCACGGCGACGACCGTGACCAGCTCGTAGGCGCCCTGGGCGGCCGCCGCGCCGATGACGACCAGTTCCGCGCACGGTCCCCCGGTGAAGTGGTAGGCGTTCATGGCCGTGACGATCCGCCCGTCCCGGGCCCGGGCCGCGGCCGCCATGGTGTGGTTGTCGCCCCGGCAGCGCGTGCGCGCGAGGTGCGCCGCGGCCTCGATGAGTTCGTGGTCGACAAGGTGGGTCAGCGTGGTCATCTTCTCCGCCTTCGTCAGGTGTCAGGCGACGTTGACCCGACCGGCAACGGTGTGCAAGCGAATATCGGCGGTCCGGAAACGCCTCATGAGAGGCCGCTCATGAGGCTGGCCCAGGCTCAGCCGGTCGTCGGACCGGGGCCGGGAGCCGCACCACCCGCGGCCTCACCTCCTGCGACCGCGCCGAAGTCCACCGGAGCGGAGGGGGAGTCAGGTCGGACGCGGGCAGCGTAGGCGGACTGGTCCGCCGGAGCACGCACGAGCGTGTTCTCGGGGTGGAGCGGATCTTCGCCACCGTGTTGACAATCGATCCGTGTGTCATCAGCGGGATGTTGGCGAGATCCGTGTCGACCTGCTCGCCGTTGTCGGCCGTCAGCGTGAACACGAATCCCTGCTGCTGAGGGCTCGCGACACCGGGCGGGGAGATGTTCAGCGTGGGTGCGGTCCTGCGGCAGGTGGTGTCCAGTGCGAAAGTGTCCGTCGACCAGGTGCTGACTCGCGGTGACAACGGCCTTCGAAGTGCCCTTCTGCAGACCGATCTGGCCGACCGGGTACTCCCACAGTCCAGCAGCCCGGCCCTTCACGACGAAGTCTCGGTCCGACTCGGCCCGCGGACCCCACGGCGTCTGGGCGATGACGGGGTCGTGCGAGGCGGAGGCCGCGCTGGCGCCCAACCTGCCCGGATACACGAACGCCGCGAGCACGAGACTCACGGCCCGCCGATCACGAAAGCTCCCGCCACATGCCACGTGGGTGTCGGTCGATACGCTCGCTGAACAGCTCCCGCAGAGGCTCGTACTGCGCACGCACCCCGTCCGTTTCCCGGTGCGCGTCGCTCGAACCGTCACCAAGGCTGTCGAGTCACGTGCGTCCCGCGTGCCTCGGTGGCCTCGCCCGCCCGGCCAGGTCGAGCAGTCGGCGCGCGGCCACGGCCGCTCCGTCGGTGACGACCGCGGCGGCCACCGCCTTCGCCCGCGCCCGGACCCCGGGTTCCAGGGCCGTGCCGAGCGCGGCCGACAGGGACTCGACGGTCGGGGCAGGGCCGTCGTGTGCCGCTCCGATGCCCAGTTCGGCCACCCGGCCGGCCCAGTACGCCTGGTCCCCGGCCTGGGCCACCACCACCTGGGGTGCTCCGGCGCCGGCGGCCGTGGTCGTGGTGCCCGCCCCGCCGTGATGCACGACGGCGGCGACCCTGGTGAACAGCGCCTGCTGATTGGCCTCGCCCACGACGAAGCAGTCGTCCTGGTCGTCGGTCGCCTCCAGGCCGGCCCGGCCGCGGTCATACGGTGCCGGGCAAGCGCTATGCCGCCGGGGACGTCGCGCGAGGTCACGCGTATCAGGCTGGCGGCCGAGCCGCCCTCGTTACCGATGCGGAAGAACGCGGCCGTCTGCGCCGCCCCGGCGGACGGCGACAGGACGCGTCCGTCCGTGACTGTCATGCGTGCGGGACTGCCCGCCCTGCCGGCTCCGGCCCAGGCGGTCAGGCCCGCCAGTGCCACGATGCACGCCGCGACGGGAACAAGGACGGCGAGCGCCGTCCCTCAGCCGCCGTCGGTCACCGAGCACCGTCTTCGTCCACTTCACAGAGCCGCCGCCTTCCCTGACCGTGCTCCGCGCCCCCGGCCGCCGTCCGGCGCCGGCTGCCAGCCGCGCAGCCGCAGGCTGTTGGCCACCACCAGAACGGAACTCACCGACATCGCGGCGGCGGCGAGCATGGGGGTGAGCAGTCCCACCATGGCGAGGGGCACGGTGACGACGTTGTAACCGAAGGCCCACAGCAGATTGGCGCGGATGGTGCCGAGCGTGCGCCGGGCCAGCCGTACGGCGTCCACGAGCGCCTCGATGTCGCCGCGCACCAGGGTCAGGTCGGCCGCCCCTATGGCCACGTCCGTGCCGCTGCCCATGGCGATGCCCAGGTCGGCGCCGGCGAGCGCGGCCGCGTCGTTCACACCGTCGCCGACGGCCGCCACCCGGCGGCCCTCCTCCCGCAGCCGTCGGACCAGGCCGGCCTTGTCCTCCGGGGAGCAGCGGGCGTGCACCTCGTCGATCCCGAGTGCCTGCGCCACCGCCCGCGCGGGAGCCTCGCGGTCCCCGGTGGCGAGCACCGGGCGGATGCCCAGTCCTCGCAGCCGCTCCACGGCACGGTGACTGCCGGGCCGTACGAGGTCGCCGACGGCGAGCAGCGCCGCGGCCCGGCCGTCCACCCGGACCACCACGGACGTGTACGCCTCCTCCTCCGCCGCGGCCAGAGCCTCGGCCAGCGCGGGCGGCAACTCCCCTTCTGGTACGGCGACTTCGACCGCACGACCGAGCACGCGCCCGGTGACACCCCAACCCGCGGCAGCGGTGAATCCGACCACGTCCGGCAGTGGCTCCTCGTTCGCCGAGCGGCGCGCGTACGCCGTCACCGCCCGTCCGATCGGATGCTCGGAGCCCTGCTCCACCGCTCCGGCCAGGCGGACCAGTTCCTCCGGTGCCGGGCCGCCGGGCACGGTGGCCACCCGGACGACGGTCATGTGACCGGAGGTCAGGGTGCCGGTCTTGTCCAGGACGACCGTGTCCACGTGCTGGAGCGCCTCCAGTGTCCGCGGACCGCTCACCAGCACGCCCAGTTGCGCCCCGCGTCCGGTGGCGGCCATCAGGGCGGTCGGGGTGGCCAGGCCCAGCGCACAGGGGCACGCCACGACGAGGACGGCCACGCAGGCGGTGAGCGCCGCCTGCGGGTCGGCACCGGCACCGAGCCAGAACCCGAGGACGGTCACCGCGATCGTCAGCACCACCGGTACGAACACTCCGGCCACCGCGTCGGCCAGTCGCTGCGCCCGTGCCTTGCCCGCCTGCGCCTCGGTGACCAGCCGGGTGATCCGGGCGAGCTGGGTGTCCGCGCCGACGGCCGTCGCCCGTACGAGAATCAGCCCGCCGGCGTTGACGGCCCCGCCGACCAGCGCCGAGCCCGGGCCCACCTCGACCGGTTCGCTCTCTCCGGTGACCAGGGACAGATCCACGGCGGAACTGCCCTCCGTGACCCGGCCGTCGGTGGCGACGCGCTCGCCCGGGCGCACGACGAAGACCTGCCCGGCCCTCAACTGCCCGATGGGTACGTGCCGCTCGCCGTGCTCGTCGCGGACGGAGACCTCCTTGGCCGCCAGGTCCGCCAGCGACCGCAGGGCCGCCCCGGTCACCCGGCGTGCCCGCGCCTCCAGGTACCGCCCGGTCAGCACGAACAGCGGCACGCTCACCGCCGCTTCCAGGTAGACGTGCGCCGTACCGTCCGACGCGGACGGCAGCGGGCTGAACGGCATCCGCATCCCCGCCTCTCCCGCTCCCCCGAGGAACAGCGCGTACGCCGACCAGGAGAAGGACGCCACCACACCCAGCGAGACCAGGGTGTCCATGGTGGCGGCGGAGTGGCGCAGTCCGCGCAGTGCACGCTCGTGCAAGGGCCAGGCGCTCCACGCCGCCACCGGGGCCGCCAGCGCGAAGCACAGCCACTGCCAGTTGCGGAACTGAAGGTCGGGCACCATCGACAGCACCAGCACGGGGACGGCGAGCAGCGCGGTGACGAGAAGCCGCTCGCGCTCCTGCCGGTCGGCGGCCTCGGGAACGTCCGCGTCCGCCGACCTCTCGCCCTCCTGGACGGGCGGCGCGGGCAGGGCGGCCTGGTAGCCCGCCTGTTCGACCGCGGTGACGAGTTCCTGCGGCGCGACGCCCTGGGGGTGGCTGACCCGGGCCGCGCCGGTGGCGAGGTTCACGGTGGCCGTGACGCCGTCCAGCCTGGCGAGCTTCTTCTCCACCCGTCGCACACAGGCCGCGCAGGTCATCCCGCCGACGGTGAGGTCGGTGACCACGAGACCGGTCAGCGCTTCGCCCGCCGTCACCGGCCGCTCCCGTCCGTCATCCCGTGCATGTCCTCCATGCCGCCGCCCTGACTCCCGCCACCACCACCGTCGCCGCCGCTGCCTCCTCCGCCGCTCCCGGTCCCGGTCCCGTGCATGCCGGGCGCCACCGGTCCTGCGGCCGATCCGGCGGCGTAGGACGCCGAGAACACGAGGACGAGGAGCAGCAGGAAGCCGCACAGCGCCGGGGGCGGCAGCAGCCTGCGGGCGGTCACGCCGACAGGGTGGGACGGTTGTCGGATCTCGGCCATGCTCGACCTTCCTGGTCGCATCGAACCGTCGTACGCGAAACGGCAGCTGATGCCGTGACGCTTCAGTAGTCGGCCGGACGAAACATCGAGTTCCCGCATCGAAACGTGACGTACGACACACATCGGGCCGGGTGAACGAACAGCCCGCAGCCGGCCCGGCGCCGTGGAGGCGTCCTCCCCTCGTGCTCCGTTCCGGCACCGGCACAGCCGCTCCGGAACTTCCGGCTCCGCCCAACCGACTGTTGTGGTGACGGAAGGGGGCTGAACGTCTGACCCCATACGTCCGTGGACCATCCAGACCCCCATTGGCATCGAGGAGTTGCGCCATGGCACAGAGGCAGTACAACGTCACCGGCATGAGCTGTGAGCACTGCGCGTCAAGCATCAGAAAAGGGGTCTCCGAGGTCGCGGGAGTGAGCGAGGTCGTGGTCGACGTCGCCGCCAGGTCCGTCACCGTGCACGGAACGGGCCTCGACGACAGCCGGATCCGCGCAGCGATCGTCGAGGCCGGATACGGCATCGCCGGCACGGTCGCCGCCTGAGTTACGCGCCACTCGCGCCGGGAAGGCCGGACAGGGCCCGCCAGCCGCTCCTGTCCGGCCTTCTCCGCAGACCGCACGCGTGCGTGCGTCGGCGTCGCGCCTGCCCTCAGCCCGCGAGAGCGGCGGGCTCCTCCGTCGCCTCAGCCTGTTCCAGCAGGTCGATGAGGGTTGCGCGGGCACGGGCCACCCGGGAGCGGACCGTGCCGATCGCGCAGTCACTGACGCCGGCCACCTCCTCGTAGTGCAGGCCGAGCAGTTGGGTGAGGACGAACGCCTCACGGCGTTCGTCGGGCAGTGCGGCCAGCAGGTCCAGCAGCGCGATGCCGTCGTCGAAGCCCGGCAGGTCGCGGGACTGTGCCAGCTCGACGGCCAGCTGCCAGTCCGGCACGTCGCTCCGGCGCGGGCGGGCGGCGGCGTACCGGTAGCTGTCGATGACCGCGCGGCGGGCGATGGACAGCAGCCAGGAGCGGGCCGAGGAGCGCCCCTCGAACAGGTGCAGGCTGCCGAGCGCCCGCAGAAACGTGTCCTGCGCCAGGTCGTCCACGGCCTGGGGATCGCCGCACAACTGGGCGACGTAACACTGGACGTCCCGCTGCAGGGCGCCCACGAACCGCTCGACCGCGTCGGCGTCGCCGCGTCGGGCGGCCAGCGCCCACGCGGTGATCGATTCGTCGAGCGCCGCCGTCTTGCCGTTCCTGGTACGCGCGGGCAGGGCAGAGGTGATCACCTGGTGTCCTTCTCGGTCGACCGTGATCCGGACCAGGGCGCACGAGAGCCCAGCGAGGTCCGGTGAAGTGGGGGAACGGCCTACGGCACGGCGGCGACACTGCGCCGGTGTGCGGTCGTACGGCCGTGGCCCGAGGCACACGCCATGAGTGGTGCCCCGGGAAGCCGGCTGTCCTCAGACGACAGCAACCGTCAGCGGCGGGCCCCGGGAAGTGATCGCGTGGACGAGGAGGAGCAGACAGGGCGCCCGGTCCGCATGGCGTCCGCCCGGGCACGCGGGCGGGTGATGAGTGGCCGCGGGCAGGGCGAGCAGCAGACGAAGCGGCGCCGTCAGCCATGCGGCGGCGGCGCGCGTGATGCGGAAGACGGCCTGCTCGCCGTACGCCAGCCACAGTCCGCACAGCAGTGCCGCCGCCAGGTGGGCCACCAGCATGCCGGGCGAGGGCGAGGCCCCGGCCAGGGAGCGGCCCACATGGTCAAGGTGATCCATGTGGGCCATCCCCATGGAGCCCCCGCGCATCAGGCCCATGCTCATGGAATGCGGGTCACCCATGTTCATGGAGTCCGCGGGGACGAACGCCCCGGCCGCCGGTCGCGCGAAGGAGAGTCCCTCGTGCAGCAGCGCCTGGGCGGCGACCACGGCCGCGACGATCGCCGGCATCCCCCGCTCACGCCCCGTCAGGCACCAGCCCACGGCGCCGGTCGCGAGGACCCCGGCCGCCAGCGCCCACGCGGGCGCCTCGCCGCCGGACATCATCACGTGGCCCAGGGCGGCAAGCAGCACGCACACGACCGCGAACACCGCGGCCCGCAACGCGCGAGAACGCCACCCTGCTGTCATGGCGCCACATCCTGGCACCCGGAATCCGGACGGCGGGGCTGCCGCACGGAACCCACAGGCGTTCCCACCCGATCCACAGCATGTGATCTGGATCACGTGAGCTGCCTGGAACTCGAGCACCCTCGGGCCCGACTCCTAGAGGAGAGCCAACCGTCAGGCCTGGTCGGCGCCGGCCCGCTTGCGGGCACGATAGTTGCGCAGGTTGGCCGCGTTGCCGCAGACATGGACGTCGTGCCAGACGCCGCTGTTGTTGCGGGAGCGGTCGTAGAAGGCGGTCAGGCAGCGGGGGTTGCGGCAGGTCTTCAGGCGGCGCAGGGTGTCGGTGCACTGCGCCTGGAGGATCTCGATGAGGGCGAGTGACGCGGCCTGCCGCCATCCCGTACCGCGAGGCTCGGCACGGACGGTTCCGTGCTCGTCGAGCCGCAAGGCCGTGGGCAGGGTCAGCAGCGAGGCCACCGGGGCGGGCTCCGGAGCGGTGTCACCTTCGTGCTGGGCGTGGAGGCTCCGGGCCAGGTCCTCACGGAAGCCCAGGAGCCCCCGCACGTCCTCGGCGGTCAGTTCGACGGTGGGTGCGGGCCGGTGGGTCGCCGCGCTCCAGCTCCGCAGCGCCTGGTCGAGCCAGGCCCGGGCGTCGTCGGCGGTCTGCAGGAGGTCGGGTTCGCGCGGCCTGCCGGCGGACAGCGTGTTGAGCAGGTCCTGCACGAAGGCCAGCCCGCCCGGGGCGGGCGCCAGGCCGTATCGGGCCGTCGCGGTCCAGGACATCGCGGGTCTCTTTCGGTGACTGCGGTCATGCCAACATAGCCATGACCTATTCAGTTATTACACGTTCCAGTGTAGCGCTCAGCGCTTGACGGACCCGGCCGGGCCCGCAGCGCTCCCCGGCCGGCCAGGTCGGCCGACCATCCATGCGACTTCCGCGAGCTCCACTCGAAGGTAACCGAAGCAAACAACAGACACAAAGAATGCATGTACATGTCGCATTCTACGCACCACAGGCGCCCTCCCCCGAGCCCGGATCCCAAGGGAATCCGCCGTTGAGCGGCACCTTCGCGATCAGGACCGTGGCGAGCATCGCATCGATGCGACATATCTGAAAGGAATACGATTCTGTCGCACGAACATTTGCACCTTGAGGACAGGTGCTCAGCACCGTCGTGCGAGCCACTCCTCTCCGACGTGGACCGCGCCTCAACCCGATGGAGGTCCGAAGATGATCATTGACGCCGCGGAACTCGACGCCACACCCTGCCCGGTGGGGTCCACCGGGTCGCCGAGCGACCCAGCCGTCGGTGGCGTCTGAGCGGCGGACGAGGCGATGTCCGACACCGCCATGCCGTTGTTCACGACCGACGACGTCACCAGGAGGCTCGCCTGCGCCGTCAGGGCCCTCAAGGCGAAGCAGCCTCGGCCCGCCGTCGACTTCGAGGGCCGCTGACCGGCCCCGGGCATCCCCAGGTCCCCGTTCAGCGACGTCCTGACCTGGCCGGGCGCCGACCACATCGTCCTGTCCCCCTCACTCTCACTGCCGCCGTTCCGTCACCAGTCATGGAGAAACCCGGAGTGCATCCCCAGCCCCGCCCCCCTCGGCACAAGCGCCGCTATCCCGTCCGCCTCTGGCTCCAGCCGTTCCTGATCGGCTTGGTCATCGTCTCGGCGTTCGTCACCTGCTACATCGGGCTCACACGCGATCCCCAGCCCCACCGGATCCCCGTGGCGGTGACGGGTCAGAAGCTGGCGGACAAGGTCCAGCAGGCCCTGGGCGACTCGATCGACGTGCGGCGCGGCGACACCCCCGCCGAGGCACGCGACGCACTGCGTCACCGCGATGTCGTGGCCGTGCTCGGCGCCGGTGCCCATGCCAGGGACCTCAAGCTCGACGTCGCGAGCGCCAACGGCCTCTCGACGACCTCCGCGGTCACCAGTCTGGCCACGGCCTACGCACACGGCGCCGACCGGCACCTCAGAGTCTCCGACGTCGTGCCGCTCGAACGGTACGACGCCCGCGGCCTGGCCGGCTTCTACGTCTCCTTCGGAGTGACACTCTCCGGCTTCGCCCTCGCCCAGAACGTCGTGGGCCTCAGCAACCTGCTCCACCTGCGGCACCGCTTCACCCTGATGACCGCTTTCGCCGCGGCGTCGGGCCTCGTCGCGGCGGCCATCGCCGGCCCCGTCCTCGGAGCCGTCCCGGCCCCGTTCCTCCCTCTCGCCTTCGTCCTGGCGCTGCTGGCCGCGGCCGCGGCCTTCACCACGAAGATGCTGGCCACCTACATAGGCCCGCTCGGCATCCCCGTCGCCACCCTGTTGCTCCTGACCGTAGGCAACTCCACCAGCGGCGCGACCATCGGCATCAACCTCATGCCCGGCGGAGCCCGGATCCTGTCGGAGCTGCTGCCGCCGGGCGCGGCCGTCCGCGCCGTCGCCGACCTCAGCTACTTCCAGGGCTCACACGTCCTCGCCCCGCTGGCGACACTCGTCCTGTGGGCCGCGGGTTCCGCGGTTCTGCTGACCTTCCGCGCCACCGGACAGGGCCCGGCGCCCGCCGCCCCGGCCCCGGCCCAGACGGCAGACGACCTGCCCGCAGGGCACCGGTCCACAACCGGCGACACACCCACGGCCCACCGGGCCG
The DNA here is from genome assembly GCF_042754285.1 of Streptomyces sp. NPDC059224. Taxonomy (NCBI): domain Bacteria; kingdom Bacillati; phylum Actinomycetota; class Actinomycetes; order Kitasatosporales; family Streptomycetaceae; genus Streptomyces; species Streptomyces sp. NPDC059224. The sequence continues at coordinate 138,325 of NZ_JBHZAN010000021.1, read as the reverse complement.
GCGCGGACGCGGACGCCGACCGCTTCGCACCGGTCGGTCCGTACCCGGTGACCGACGCCGCGCCCCTGCGTGCGACCGTCGTCACTTCACGGGCATGAGACCAAGAGGCAGGCACGCTCCATGACAGCCGAGCTCCGCTTTCAGGTGCATGTGGCCGACCCGACTCCCGAACACAGCACGCCTGCGGTACCAGGGACCAGCCCGACGACGCGGGGGCGGTCCGGCGGACGCGCACCTGCCTCAGCACCTTCCAGCGCCTGCACGAGGAGGGAGGCCGTACCGCGGCATCGGCCGCTCCGCCCCCGGCAGGGGAGAAAGAGGTGGTCGGTGGCCATGGCCAAGGGGGGCGGCGGCCCAAGGCGGATCCGGACAGCGGCGTCGATGACGTGATGATCCGGGTCGACGCGGAGCGGATGCGTGACGGTCAGCCGGCCTGGACGTTCCCGGCCTCCGGCGGGCCCCTGGATGGCGGGTCGAGGGCCGACGGGGCCTCGGTCGCCGAATGCACGGGCAGGGCGTCGGCCGGATTGCGAGAGGCCGGACTGGCCGTCCCCTTCTGAAGACGCGGCAGCGGGTGGCCGGGCGCCGGTTCCTCGAACAGAGCCTCCGTCCGGGTCCTGACCGGGTCGGGTTCCGGCGCGCGTCGCCGCCCGGAACGACGCGGCGTGCCGCCGGGACCCGCCGGCACGCCGCGTCGTCGATGGTGTGCGGACCTCACCCGTGGTGCCTCACCAGGGCGCCGGGGCCGCCGGCGGGATCACCGGGGGCCGGTCGTCGCAGGTGATCGTGTTCGGCAGTTCCCAGGACGCCAGCCAGGGACCGGTCGTGCCGCCACCGTCGTTGCCGCCGAGGTCGCTCACCGTGAACTCGGAACCGGAGGCGGGGAAGTTGAAGGATCCGCAGTTGTTGACGCCGACCGCGCCGACGTTACGGGCGTCCACGTTCTCGAAGGACGCCGAGCCGGCGGAGCGGGCGCTGAGCACGGAGGTACCGGTGCCGTCCACGCGGATGTCCTTGAAACGGACGCCTCGGATCGCGTACTTGTCCTTGACCGGGAAGTCGGAGACCAGCATGACCGCGTTGTAGGTGCTGTCGAGGAAGTGGTCGCCGGTGACCTGGATGTCGGCGTCGATGTCCCGCTCCAGGGCGTAGAACCAGATGGCTCCGAGGCCGATCTTCCAGTTGAGCTCGAACGGCCCTGACCTGACTGTCGTGTTGTCCGTGATCCTCAGTTGTCCGCCGAAGGGCTCGGCGCCGAACCGGGAGCCGACCTGGATGGCGCTGCCCTCTCTGATGGGGTCGGCTACGAGGTTGCCGGTGACCGTGTTGTCGGTGCCGCCGTACAGGGCTATGCCGTTGGCGAGGACCGGGGTCTGCACGGTGTTGTGGGAGAAGACGTTGCGCGCGTCGCCCGTCTTCTCCGACCACATGGCCAGACCGTCGTCGCCGGTGTTGCGCACGAAGGTGTCGGAGACACTCGAATCGGTAACCCCGGTATGGAAGTTGAGGCCGTCGGCGATCTGGTCGGCGATCACGGTACGGGTGACACGCAGCCGGGTCATCGGGCCGTCGAACCACATACCGACCTTGGTGTGGTGGAGGTACAGGCCGTCGATCGTCGAATCGCCGAGGGCCCCTCCCAGGGCGTTGACCTGGTCGGTGTCGATGCGTTCGCGTACGTCGCCCTCGACGGCGAAGCCGGACAGGTGGACGTCGTGGCTGCCGCCGTCCGCGGCGTCCTTGCCGTAGAAGCCCACGCCGGTGTGCACCGAGCCGTCGGGGGCGGGGGTGTCGAGGGTGACCTGGTGGCCCTTGACGATCGTGTACCAGCTGCCTGCCCCGACGATCGTCACGTCGTCCACGGTGATGTGACGGTTCACCTGGTACGTGCCCGGCGGCAGGTACACCTTGAGGTGGTGTCTCCCGGCGTAGGCGATGGCCCGGTCGAAGGCGCCGCCCGCGTCCCGCCGGCCGGTGGGATCGGCGCCGAACGCGACGACGTTCACGGCGTGCTTCTCGACGTGCGGCGCGCCGACGAGTTGCGTGTCGAGCAGGTCGATCACGGTCCAGTCCGCGGTGCTGTTCCTGGGCGCGGTGAGACGGACGGTGTCACCGGCCGCGTACCGCTTGCCGAGCAGCAGTCTCTGTTCGTCGTAGAAGTGGCTCGGCCGGAACGGCTTGTCGATGGCGGGCGTCGGGCTGGTGGCGGCGGGAACGCAGCCGCATTCGGTGATCCACCAGTCGGGGTGCAGCAGGTCGCCCTGGGGGTCGTTGCTGAACGGGTACTGGTTGTAGAGCCAGGAGTACTGCGAGGTGAGGGTCATCGTGGTGCGGCGGCCGCCGCCCACGGAGACGTCGAGGGGCGCGGTGATGCCGCCGCCTCGCGGCGCGTCGGGGATGCTGTACCGCACGGTGAGGGCGTTGGCCGCGTGCGGCAGGGTGAACTCGACGTACTGGCCGGGTTTCAGGCGTACCGCGGTGCGGCCGGATGCCTCTGAGGGCAGTGTGTACGCGGTACGGTCGGGGCCGATGACGGTGCCGTCGGTGGCGGCGTTCTCCGCCTCCTGTTCGTCGAAATCCACCGCGGCGCCCCGCCCCGCGACGAGGGCGGGGTCGAGCCCGGCGCGGGTCACCACCGGGGTGCCCGCCCGGACACCGTGCGCCGTCGCGGCCGGGGCCGGAGCGCCGAGCCCGAGGACGAGTCCGGCGACGGCCGTGGTCAGCGCGACGAGGGTCCGCGCCGGTCTTCGCGTACGGTCCCCGAGCCGCACGGCAGACAGGTGGTGGGTGTACCGCGCCATCGGATTCTCGTTTCTCTGGGAGCGGAGGTCACCGAGGGCAGCTCGGCGCACGGCGGGACGGCGGGAACGGGCCGTGCCGCTGCGTACCGGGACATTAGGGTGCGCCAGGACGGCCGGACAAGATGGTGGACACTTCTTTCCATCGATCAGTAAGAATCCTGCAAGTGATTGTCGATTCCTTGCGGATTCGGGTTACCCCGGGGCATCACGGCGGGCAGTACTGACGCGGCGCTGGTAGGCGGCGGGAGCGACGGAGAGCTCCCGGGCGAAGACACGGCGGAGGCTTTCGTAGCTCGGGAACCCGGCCAGGGAGGCCGCACGGGTCGCGGTGTGCCCCTGGTCGAGCAGGGACCTGGCGATGCCGAAGCGGATGGACTCGACGTACCGGGCGGGTGTGGTGGACAGCTCCTCCCGGAACAGGCGTGTGAGATGGCGGGGGCTGAGGTGGAGGTGCCCGGCGAGTTCGTCGACCGAGTGGTTGCCTCCGGGATCCGCCGTCACCAGGTCGACGACCGTCCGCAGGGCCGGGGACCGGGGCGGCGGCCCCTGCAGCGGTGCCGAGAACTGCGACTGTCCGCCCGCGCGTTGCAGATAGACGACCAGGGCGCGGGCGACGTCCCGGCTGACGTCGGCGCCATGGTCCTCCTCGACGAGGGCCAGCGTCAGGTCGATGCCGGCGGTGACGCCGGCCGAGGTGTAGGTGGTGCCGTCGCGGACGTAGATGGCGTCGGGTTCGACCTGGATCCGCGGATGGCGCTCGGCGAGTTCGCCCGCGATCTTCCAGTGGGTGGTCGCGCGCTTGCCGTCCAGGAGGCCGGCGGCGCCCAGGACGAACGCCCCCGAGCAGACGGACGCCACCCGGCCGGAGCGGCCCGCCAGTTCCCTGGTGGCGTCGGTCAGTTCGCGGGTGACGGGCGCCCGGGGATAGACGGCCCCGCCCGGCATCACGAAGGTGTCGGGGTCCGGTTCGGCGGCCGGGCTGCCGTCCACGGCGATCCGGATGCCGGTCGAGGAGGTGACGGCGGTGCCGGTCGCCGACAGCAGGGCGATCCGGTAGTCGGCACCCAGCCGGTTCGCCTCCCCGAACACCTCCGCGGGACCGGCGACGTCCAGCAGTGCGACCCCGTCGTAGACGAGGATCGCGACCCGATGCGGTGCGGAGCTCACTGTCCCGTTCCCCAGGTGTCCGGATTCGAGTGGTTCATGGCCGTGCCGGGGTGGCGGCGCGGGCCGCGCGATCGGCACCGTGGAGATGAGGCGAACAGCCCGCTCCGCACGATCACACCGAAAGCGCGAACATCATGACCGACATCATCGCAGCAGTGGAAATTCCCGAGACGGCGGCTGTGACGGAGGCCACCGAATTCCTTCGGGAAACGGCCGGACCACTGATCTTCCACCACTCCCGGCGAGTATTTCTGTTCGGTTCTCTGCAGGCCCGCGCACTCGGTCTGCGGCCGGATCCGGAGTTGCTCTACATTTCCGCGATGTTCCACGACACGGGGCTGTCGACCCCGTTCTCGGAGGTCGAGCAGCGCTTCGAGGTCGACGGCGCCGACCACGCCTACCGGTTCCTGATCGACCATGGCTTCTCCAAGAGCGCCGCGGAGGTGGTCTGGACGGCGATCGCACTGCACACCACCCCGGGGATTCCCGGCCGGATGGGCCCGGAGGCGGCCGCCACGAACTACGGCGTCCTGACGGACGCGATCGGCTGGGGGCTCGAGCGACTGGACGGCGGCCGAGTGGACGAGATCGTCGCCGCTCATCCGCGCGGACAATTCAAGGAAGGTTTCTTGCGGGCGTTCGTCGACGGACTGAAGGATCGTCCCGACACGACGTACGGGACCGTCAACGCGGACGTGCTGGAACATTTCATCCCGGGTTTCCGCAGCCCGACGATGGTCGAGCGTGTGATGAACGCACCCTGGCCGAATTGAGGCCGCGGAACCCAGCCGAAACGAGATCTCCCCCGGAGGCCGCATCCGGTTCCCTCATGCCTCGGGGATGGCGCGGCCGTAGGCGGCGAGCGTGACGGCTTCGGGCTCGGGGCCGCCGCGCCGGCCGGTCTCCAGTGCGTCGAGGGCGGCGAGCTCATCGGTGGTGAGCTCGAAGTCGAAGACGTCGATGTTCTCGGCGATCCGCTCGCGGCGGGTGGACTTGGGGATGACGGAGCGGCCCTGCTGGAGCCCCCGGCGCAGCAGCACCTGGGCCGGGCTCCTGCCGTGCGCTCCGGCGAGGCGCGTGACGACCGGGTCCAGCAGGACGCTCCTGCGGTCCTGGCCGTAGCCCGGGTAGAAGGTGATCCCGCCGATGGGGGACCACGCCTGGTCGAGGATGCCGTGCTCGTCGTCGAAGCCGAGGACGGCGCGCTGCCGGAAGTAGGGGGTGGATCTCCAGCCGGTTGACGGCGGGGACGACCGGCGTCGCGCCGAGCAGTGCGGTCAGGTGGCCGGCCATGAAGTTGCTGACGCCGATGGCACGGACCTTTCCGTCGGCCAGGAGCTTCTCCAGGGCGTGGTAGGCGGCGACGGTCCGGTCGAAGTCGGAGGGGAGTGCCTGGTGCAGGATGAGCAGGTCGATCCGGTCGACGCCGAGCTTCGCGGCGCTCTTGTCGAAGCCGTGCAGGGTCTCGTCGTATCCGTGGTCGCTGCTCCAGATCTTGGTCTCGATGAAGAGCTCGTCGCGTGGCACGCCGGAGTCGCGGACGGCCTGGCCGACCTCGCGCTCGTTGCCGTAGGCCGCGGCGGTGTCGATGGCCGGTATCCGAGTTCGAGCGCGGCCGTGACGGCGTCCCTGGTCTCGCCGGGCGGTGTCTGGAAGACACCGAGCCCGAGGGCGGGCATCTCCACGCCGTTGTGTTCAGGGTGAGGGTCCGCGGCACGCCCGCCGCGCCGGCCACCCGGTCGGTCCGGGACCTGCCGTTCACGGCCGCACCAGCACCTTCAGCGCCTCGCGCGCGTCCCTGGCCCGGTAGCCCTCCGGGACGCGTCGAGGCCGCCGGTGCGGTCGAAGACCCGACCGGGTTCGATACGGCCCTCCAGTACGTCGGGCAGGAGCTCGTCGATGTAGGCGCGGGCCGGGGCGGGACCTCCGGTCAGGGTGATGTTGTGGCCGAAGAGGCTGCCGAAGCCGACCGGGGCCTGCTCGTACTGCGGTGCGCCCACGCGGCTGAGGGTGCCGCCGGGGCGGACCGCTCCGTAGGCCTGCTCGTAGGCGGGCCGGTGCCCGACCGCTCCGATGACGACGGGGCTGCCGCCACCGGTTGACCTCGCGTACCTTCTCGATGCCCTCCCCGCGTTCGGCGACCACGTCGGTGGCGCCGAAGACACGGCCGAGGCCGGTGCGGGCGGGGTGCCGGCCCATGAGGACGATCTGCTCGGCTCCCAGCCGCTTCGACGCGAGGACGGCGAGGAGGCCGACCGCGCCGTCCCCGATCGCGGTGACCGTGCTGCCCTGCCGCACGCCGCCGCGGACGGCGGCGTGGTGGCCGGTGCCCAGCACGCCGGAGAGGGTGAGCAGGCAAGGAATGAGCGCGTCGTCGACGCCGACGGGGAGTTTGACGAGGGTGCCGTCGGCCAGCGGCACGCGCGCCGCCTCCCCCTGGCCGCCGTCGACACCCTTCCTCCCCCTGCGCAGTCCCGAGGTGGCCTGTGTGGTCGCGGGCTTCCGCTCCGGCGACGAGGTCGCGGCCGCCGCCCGCTGGAGCGAAGCCGCCCTGCCCGACGAGGCATGGGCCGACCTCGACGGCGTCGCCGAAAGGGCATGAGGCGTACGTCTGCGGTGAGGGAACGGGTCACGGCGGGCCTGCCGCCGCGCGTCCGGCGCTGGGATCACCGGAGCGGGGTGGAGCCGCGCCGCCACCGGTGGTCCGGTTACCTCCGATCGACGCGGAGGGAACCGGACGGTCCGGACGGGTCCACGGCCGTGGATGTTCCTACGGCAATTGCCGATCCGGTCGTCCATTGCTCATCCGCCGTTCACGACGCCCCGGAACAGTCGACGCGAATCCATGTAGCGACCACACACCATGAGGGCACATGTGTCTTGACGGACATTGCGAACACGAGGTGGACGTCCTCCACGTCGAGCAGAGCGACGACGCGACGAGCGCGCCCGGGCGCCGCCGGTTCCTGGCCGCGGCCGCAGCCGGTGCCGCGGCGCTCACCCTCGAGTCGGTCTCCTTCGCGCAGAGCGCGGACGCATCGGTGCGGAGCACGCCACCAGGGACGGGCGAAGTGACCCGCACCGTCAGCGGGCATCTGGACACCGGTGTGGCGGACTTCGTCTACCTGCCGGTCGAAGTACCCAAGGGTGTACAGAAGATCACCGTGTCGTACTCCTACGACAAGCCGGCCGTCCCCTCGGGCACGCCGGGCAACTCGTGCGACATCGGCGTCTTCGACGAGCACGGTGTCGCGCTCGGCGGCCGGGGCTTCCGCGGATGGTCCGGTGGTGCCCGGACCTCGTTCGAGATCAGCAACAGCGAGGCCACACCGGGCTATCTCCCCGGACCCGTCGGCCACGGCACCTGGCACGTCGTACTGGGCCCCTACCAGGTGGCACCGCAGGGGCTGAACTACCAGGTGCAGATCACCCTGACGTACGGCCCGGCCGGCCCCGCCGCCCCGCGCAACTACCCGCCGCAGCGGGCCAAGGGACGCGGCCGTGCCTGGTACCGCGGAGACTGCCACCTGCACACGGTCCACTCCGACGGCAAGCGTCAGCCCGTGGAGGTGGCGGCGGGAGCCCGCGCCGCCGGCCTGGACTTCATGGTCTCCACCGACCACAACACCTCCTCCGCCCACGCGGTATGGGGCGACTTCGCCGGTTCCGACCTGCTGATCATCACCGGTGAGGAGGTCACCACCCGCAACGGGCACTGGCTGGCTCTGGGCCTGCCTGCCGGCGACTGGATCGACTGGCGCTACCGCAACCGTGACGACGCGTTCCCCCGGTTCGCGCGCAAGGTGCGCCGTGGCGGCGGTCTCGTGGTCCCGGCCCACATGTACTGCGCCTACGTCGCGAGCCAGTGGAAGTTCGGCTTCGACGACGCCGACGCCACCGAGGTGTGGACCGGCCCGTGGACGTACGACGACGAGCACGCCATCAGCACCTGGGACCAGAAGATCGGCGAAGCCGTCCGCTCGGGCGGGCGGTGGGTCCCCGCCATGGGCAACAGCGACGCGCACAGCGAGCCGCAGGTGATCGGCCTGCCGCACAACGTCGTCCTCGCCGAGGACCTGAGCACCGACGCCGTCATGGACGGCATCCGCGCCGGACGCAGCTGGATCGCGGAGTCCTCGGCCGTCCAGCTCACGTTCACCGCCAGCGGGAACGCGCGCCAGGCCGGCATCGGCGAGACGCTGACGGTACCCGCCGAAGCTCCCGTGGACATCAGGCTGGACGTGAAGGGCGTCCCCAACGGCACCGTCCGCTTCATCACGGACGAGGGCCAGATGCACCAGGAGTCGGTGGACGCCGCGGGCGAGGGCACGGTGGTGTGGCGTACGACGGCTTCCCTGGCCGCCTACGTCCGTGCCGAGGTACGTCACCCGATGGCGAACGGCTCCCCGGGGCAGGGCAACACGATGGGCGACGCCCTGCTGTTCGGCCCCATGGCAGCCCTGACCAACCCCATCTTCCTCACGCCGAACCGTCACTGACGGACGCCTGACGCCGCGGGGTTCCGCTCGCGGAACCCCGCGGCCACGGCCGCTCGGTGGGAGGAACGCCGGCCCGGTTCACCGTCGTGGTGCCGGCGGACCGAGCCGGACAGCAGGCCCAGCAGCCCGTCGTCGGTGGAGAACCCGTCGCGGACAAGAGCCCGACGACGCACCGGTCAGTTCCCGATGCCGTGGGCGAGGAGGCTTTCGGCTGTCTCCGCGACGGTGTCCTCGATCGGTCGTGCCCGCCACCCCAGAAGGCGCTCCGCCTTGGCGCTGGTGGCGTCGAGATCCTTGCCCAACTGGTGCCTGAGCAGTCGCAGTTCCGGGTTGACGGCACTCAGCGCGCGGGCGAGCCACACGGGCATCTCACGGGTCGGTGCCTTCGTGGCACGCTCGCCCAGACGGTCGTGGAGGATGCGTGCGATCCCGATGACGCGCAGGCCGCGCCCGGCGGTCGCGAGGAACCGCTCGCCGGCGGCTGCCGGATCGGTCATCGCGCGCAGGTGCAGATCCGCGACATCGCGGACGTCGACGAAGCCCATGCCGAAGGGAGGGCACGCGGGCACCTGGCCCTCCAGCATTCTGCGCACCAGACGCAGGGACGGCGGGTCGTCGGGGCCGAGCAGGGGCCCGAGGACTCCTACGGGATGAACCGCCGTCAGTTCCAGTCCAGCGCCTTCGTCCGCGACGAACTGCCAGGCGGCGCGCTCGGCGAGCGTCTTGGACCGCTGGTAGGGCGGGATGTCGGCGTCGACGTCGGTCCAGTCCTCCTCCGTGAACGGGGTCGAACGTGGCGGATGTCCGATGCCGACGGCGCCGAACGCGCTCGTCAGGACCACCCGGCGCACCCCGGCGTCGCGTGCGGCACGCAGTACCCGCAGGACGCCCTCCCGTGCCGGGGTCACCAGCTCGTCGTCGTTCGCCGGCGTACGGCGCAGGGTCGGCGAGGCGACGTGGAGGACGAAGTCGCAGTCGGCGACGGCCTCCCCCCAGCCGTCGGGGTGTTCGAGGTCGGCGCGTACGACCGTGAGACGGTCGTCGCCGAACGGCGTCGCCGCGTGGAGCCAGGAGCGCAGTGCCGGCTCACGCCGCAGGTCGCGGACTGTGGTGCGTACGGTGTGCCCGGCTTCGAGCAGGGCCAGGACGCACCAGCTCCCGATGAATCCCGTTCCGCCGGTGACCAGTACCCGTGTCATCTCTGTCTCTTGTGCCTTCGGTGTCTCTTGTGCCTTCGGTTCGCGCATCGTGCGGGCGGGGGGTCTCATGCGAGTGCCATGCCGGGCACGCGCTTGCGGATGGCTTCCATCTCGGCCTCGTCGGAGACGCCCTGCCAGTCGTGGCGTGGGGTGTACGGGGCCTCCAGGGCGCGCACCTCGTCGTCGGTGAGTTCGATGTCGAGGGAGGCCACCGCCTCGTCGATCTGCCGGGTCGAGCCGGCGCCGACCAGCGGTGCGGTGACGACCGGCCGGCGGCGCAGCCAGGCGAGCGCGACCTGGGCGCGGCTGGCGCCGTGGGCGTCCGCGACCTGTCCGACCGCGTCGATGATGGCGTGGTTGGACGCCTCCTGCTCGGGCGAGTACAGGCTGTCCGCGTACGCTCCGTCCGCCTCGGAGCGCGCCGTCGAGCGGGCGTCGTCCCAGGCACGGGCGAGGCGGCCGCGGGCGAGCGGAGACCAGACGATCGTGCCGACGCCCTCGTCCAGGCAGAGCGGGATCATCTCCCGCTCCTCCTCGCGGGCGAGCAGGTTGTAGTGGTCCTGCATGGACACGAACCGCGCCCAGCCGTTCTGCTTCTGCAGGTGCAGTGCCTTCGCGAACTCCCAGGCGTGCATGGACGAGGCGCCGAGGTAGCGGACCTTGCCCGCCTTGACGAGGTCGCTGAGCGCCTCGAGCGTCTCCTCCCACGGGGTGGCGTGGTCGTTGCGGTGGATCTGGTACAGGTCGATGTAGTCCGTGCCGAGGCGGCGCAGCGAGTGGTCGACCTCGGTCATGACCGCCTTGCGTGACAGACCGCGGCCGTTGGGCCCCACCCGCATCGGGTGACGCAGTTTCGTGGCGATGACCACGGCGTCGCGGTCGGCGAAGTCCTTGAGCGCGCGGCCGAGGATCTCCTCGCTGGAGCCGTTGGAGTACATGTTCGCGGTGTCGAAGAAGTTGATCCCCGCGTCCAGCGCGTGCTTGACGAGCGGGCGCGCGTCCTCTTCGCCCTTCGACCAGACGGGGTGCCCGCGGTCGGGTTCGCCGTAGGTCATGGCACCGATCGCGATCGGTGACACGTCCATGCCTGTGGTGCCGAGCTTGATGTACCGCATGATGCCCCTCTAAAATAAGTGGAGAACTCTCCGGATAACGTAATGGAGAGTTCTCCACTTAGCAAGTGAGGTCTTGTGGTCCGTTCAGACGCCCGGGAGAACCGGGCACGCATCCTCGCGGCCGCCCGGGAGGCATTCGCCAAGGACGGCGGCGCCTCGATGAACCAGGTCGCCCAGCGCGCGGGTGTCGGCGCGGGCACCCTGTACCGCAACTTCCCCACGCGCGAGGCTCTGGTGCTGGCCGTCTACCAGGACGAGGTGACACGCATCGTCGCCACCGTGCCCGACCTGCTGGACGGGATGCCGCCCCTGGAAGCGCTGCGCCACTGGACGACCGACCTCGTGGAGGCCATGCGCAGAAAGCACGGCCTCGGCGACGCCCTCAGCCCCGGCGCGCACCAGACGATCACCGAGCGGAGCTACGGGCCGGTCATCACCGCGATCACCGAGCTCCTCGACGCCGGGAAGAGGGACGGAAGCATCCGCACGGACGCCGACCCCGGCGACTTCCTCCAGCTCACCGGCGCGCTGTGGCGTGCCGCGTCCAGCCCCGAGGACCGCGCACCCCACATGCTCGCGCTCATCCTCGACGGACTGCGCACGCCCCGGTAGCCGGCACGGCGCCGCGGCCCCGCCACGCCGGCGGGGCCGCATCCGGGACGTCAGGCGACTCGGGTTCCCTCCGGTTCCGGCGTACGCGGCCCGTGCACGCGGCCGGCACCGGGACGGCCCGGCCACCAGGCCACCTCTCCGAGGTCCCGGACGAGCGCGGGCACCAGCAGGGACCGCACCACCAGGGTGTCGAGGAGAACGCCGAAGGCGACGATGAACGCGATCTGCGCCAGGAAGGTCAGCGGGATCACCGCGAGCGCGGCGAAGGTGGCCGCCAGCACCACGCCCGCCGACGTGATCACGCCGCCGGTGCCGACCAGCCCGCGCCGCACGCCCTCGCGCGCGCCGTGCCGCAGGGTCTCCTCACGGACGCGTGACATGAGGAAGATGTTGTAGTCGACACCGAGCGCCACCAGGAACACGAAGCCGTACAGCGGGACCGAGGGATCCGTGCCGGTGAACCCGAACACGTGGCGGAAGACGAGCGAGGAGACCCCCAGCGTGGCAAGGAAGTTGAGGCCCACGGTGGCGACCAGCAGCGCCGGGGTGAGCAGCGAGCGCAGCAGCACGGTGAGGATCACGAAGATGATCGCGAGGACGACGGGCACGATCAGCGTGCGGTCGTGCACGGCGGTGCGCTGGGTGTCGTAGCGCTGGGCGGTGTAGCCGCCGACCTTCGCGTCCGCGCCCGGCAGCGCGTGCAGGGCGGTGCGCAGCCGGACGACGCTCCGCTCGGCGGCCTCGCTGTCGGCGGCGGAGTCGAGCGTGACGTCCACCCGCACCCGTCCGCCGGTGATCTGCGGGTCGTCGCCGGGCCGTCCCGACGCGGTGACCGCGGCCGCCGAGGCGACGCCGCCGGTGGCACGGGCGGTCGCGAGCACGCGGTCGAGCCGGTCCGCCCTGGCGATGACGACGGCCGGGTTGCCCGAGCCGCCCGGGAAGTGCCGGGCCAGGGTCTGCTGGGCGACGACGGACGGCGTGTCGTCGACGAAGGTCTCGTCGAGGGCGACACCCCTGGAGACCAGGGTCGGGGCGAACGCGGCGCTCAGCAGCAGGCCGGCCAGCGACACCGCCCAGACCTTGCGGGGCGACCTGTCGACGAGCGCGGCCACGCGGCGCCACACTCCGTGCCCGCCGGAGGGGCCGTCCGCCGGGCGGGGTGCGGCCGGCCAGTACGCGGCCCGCCCGAGCAGGACGAGCACGGCGGGCAGGAACGTGAGCGCGGAGACGACCGCGCAGACGATGCCGATCGCGCCGACGGGTCCGAGCGCCCGGTTGTTGGTGAGGTCGCTGAGCAGCAGCGCCAGCAGGCCGAGCGCGACCGTCGCGGCGCTGGCCACGACCGCTCCCCAGGAGCGGCGCAGCGCGGCCCGGGCGGCGGCGAACCGGTCAGCGTGCGCGGCGAGTTCCTCCCGGAACCGGGCGGTGATCAGCAGGGCGTAGTCGGTTGCGGCGCCGATGACCAGGATCGAGAGGATGCCCTGCACCTGCCCGTCCACCCGGACCAGGTCGTGGTCGGCGAGGACGTACACGATCGCGCAGGCCAGGCCCAGGGCGAACACGGCACCGAGGATGATGACGAGCGGCAGCAGGACGCTGCGGTAGACGAGCAGCAGGATGACCAGCACGGTCACCAGGGCGACGGCGAGCAGCAGTCCGTCGATGCCGGCGAACGCGTCGGCCAGGTCGGCCTGGGCGGCGGCCGGTCCGGCCAGCTGGACCGTGACACCGGGTACGCGCTGTGCCGCCGCACGGACCCGGTCGAGGGTGCCGGGCAGCCGGTCGCCGAGGTCCGGCCGGAGCTGCACCACGCCTTCGAGGGCGGCACCGTCCTTCGACAGCAGGGCCGGCGACGCCCGGCCGACGACGCCGGGGGTTCCGGCGAGGGAGGCGAGCGCGCGGGTGGCGGTGGCCTTGCGGTCCCGCACCGACCCGCCCGTGCCCGCGGTCCACAGGACGACGACGGGCAGCGTCTCGTCCTGCCGCAGCTCCTGCCGGGCGGCGACGACCTGGGTGGACTCGGCGCTGCGCGGCAGGAACGCGGCCTGGTCGTTGGTGGCGACCTCGCCGAGCCGGCCGGCGTAGGGGCCGAGGGTCCCGCCGACGCCCAGCCAGACGAGCAGCAGGAGCAGCGGTACGAGGAAGCGGGCTCGGCGCGAGGTGAGGGACATGGATCTCCTGGAACGCGGACGGGGACGACAGATATCTCAAGGAAAAACAATCTCAATCATCAAGATATAAGACCGCCGGACGATCGTGGGTGACGCCACCTCTTCCGCGCCCGGGGCCCCGCCGGATGCGACGGACGCGGAGCGGTTCCTCGCCCGGACGGTCAGGCGCCGGGGGACCTGACCGGGACGAGTTCCTCGTTCATGGCCGCCAGGAAGCGCAGCACGACGTCCAGTTCCTCGTCGGTGAAGCGGGCCCGGGCGGCTTCCGCCGCCTGGGCCAGCGGCCGGAAGTAACTGCGCGCGGCGGCCCTGGCGTCGGCCGCGTAGTACAGGTGCACCACCCGGCGGTCGGCGCTCTCGCGGACCCGGCGGATGTGCCCGGCCCGTTCGAGCCGGTCGAGGCAGGCGGTGACGGCGCCCGAGGTCAGGCCCAGGTGCGCGCGCAGTCGTCCGGGGGTCATCGGGTCCTCGGCGTCCAGGATCGCGGCGAGCGCCTGGACGTCCGTGGCGTGCAGACCCTGCTCGCCGGCGAAACCGTGCACCAGCCGGTTGATCTCACCGTTCATCCGGCGCAACCGGACGGCGAGCGTGTGCAGTTCCGTCCCCGCCGCCCCACCGGAGGGTCCGGCCGCCGAAGGGCGCCGCTGCTGGTCGTCCGCTGTGGTCACACGGCCAGCCTATAGAAGCCTCCGGCCAGTCCCGGCCCATGGCGGCGGGCGGGCGACACGCCCGGGCCGGTCCAGGCCTAAGCAGGTCACGGGCCGGGGGGGTGACCGGTACCGGATTCACTCGCAGCCCCGGGAGGCCACCGGCGGCGCCGCCCTGCCGGCCCGGGCGCACCAGGCGTGCGCGCTGACGAAGCTGCGCGGGGCGGGCGTACGGGCGGTGAACGCGTGGGACTTCGCCGGGCAGGATCTGCCCGACGGCGGCGGGCAGGCCGTGTGGACCTGCGCCCGCGCCGACTCGTGGCGCGGCCCCGGCGATGTCAGGGTGGGCCTGCGTACGAGCCGCGACGGCCCGGCCGAGCCGGTGCGCACGGTGGCAGGCGCCCGGTCCACCGGCGCGTGCAGCCGGTTCGGGCAGCACGTCGTGGCCGCCACCGGCCGGCGGTCGCCGAAGGGCCGCTGCTTCGTGCTGGCGGCCGGGAGCCGAGCGGTGACGTCTCTGCGCCTGACCGGTGACGTCTTCGCCACCCAGGACGGACGCACGCCGGCCCGGCCGGCACCCGGGCAACCCCACGTCACGGTACGGGCCTGGCTCGCCACCGGACACGACCTCGACGGCCTGGACCAGCCGGGCCCGCGACCGGCGCCGGTCGCGGGGCCGCGCGTCGGCGGTGCTGTGGGGGCCCCCCCCCCGACCCAGCCGGGGCGGGGTGATATGATTGTCGATTGGGGCGGGGCGGG
>NZ_JBHZAN010000021.1:0-123345 GCF_042754285.1 Streptomyces sp. NPDC059224 | reverse complement strand
CCCCGCCCCACCCCTCTGTCCGGGAGGGGGACGGGAGCCCACATGCCCCCTCCCGTCCCGGCCTGGCCGAGCGGGCCCCGCGCCCGGGCGCGCCCGCGGGCCCCGCTCAGGAGGAGCGGGGCCCGCCCGCACCGGCGACTCAGCGGGGACTGTGCAATGTCAGTACCGTGTCGGCCGGCACGTCACGCAGCACCGGCGACTCGCTCCGGGCCTCCCACCACCAGTCCCCGTCGTCGTCCGCCAGGAGCAGCAGCCGGACAGGGGTGGCGGGCGCGGCGAACGCGCGACGGGCGACGGTGTCCAGCAGGGCGAGCAGGGTCTCGGACCGGGTGTCCGCGTGGTCGACGACGAGGAGCAGGGGTACCGCGGTGTCGGCGACGACGTCCAGCGCACGCTGGTCGGCGGCGGTGGCGACGAAGCCGGTGGCCCAGTCCCGTCCGCTCATCCTCCCGAGCAACGCCTGGGCCAGGCGCCGCCGGTGGTCGTCGTCCGCTCCGACGACGAGCCGTGACGAGAAGGAGTCCCGCTCTTCGCACCACCGCGTCAGTGACTCCGCTTCGACCGGTTCCGGTCCTTGGGGCGCGGTCGGCCCCTCCTCGAGAACGGTCTGGAGTTCGGCCGCCTCCAGCGGCCCGGGAGCTGCCAGGGCGCGGAAGCCGGAGTCCCGCACCAGTGCCTCGGCCGGCACCACGCTCAGCCACGCCGTGCCGGGTTCACGGCCTGCGTCGGCCACCACGCCGAGGACGAGTCCGTGGCACACCACCGCGGCACCCGCGGTCCCGGGCCACGGCTCGGGGCCGGCCGCCGACGCCGAGCCGGGCAGCGTCACGTGGTAGCGGCCGGCTTTGACCGATGACCCGGCGTTGACCGTGCCCTGGACGACCACCGCGTCCCGGCCGGGAAAGACGGTGACGCTGACGGGGACGGACGGGCGGCGGGTAGCCAGTCTGCCCCAGCGTGGTGACGGCGACCGGCTCCGCATCCGGCCCTCGTCCCAGTCGTCGTCGAGGACGTGCAGCAGCGCCGCGTCGAGCCGTGCGGCCCGGGGCCGGGCCGGGTCGTAGCGGTGCCACCGCATCGCGCACCGCCAGGGGCGGTCGGCGCCGGGCAGCCGAAAGGTGACGGTGGAGGGTGCCGTGCCCACCAGTTCCGCCGAGGTGAGCAGCAGGCCCCCGTCGAGGAGGTAGCCGGCACCCTCGCCCCCGGGTCCGCGGACCTGTACGGCACGTGGATCCGCATCCGGCGGCACAGGTGATCCGTCCGAGGCGCGGGGCCGGACGGATGCCGTCATTCGGCGGGCAGTTCGCCGAGTTCGTCCCCGACCTCGGTCATCGTGAACTCGTGGTCGCTGAGTTCGGCGCCGAGCGGCTGCTGCTCGGGCGCGGGCGGGGCAGCGGGCGGCGCGAGGTCCGGGGCCGCTTCCTGCTCCGCCGCATCGGCGTGCGACGACTGCTCAGGCACGATGTTCTCCCCTCACGTCACCTCTCCGAGCGCGAGCCTACCGGGTCGCCGACGCCTCGTCGGCCCCGGCGCTGGCCGGTCGTCACGTGGCCCGGCCGGGGGCCAGACCGCGCAGCGCCGCCGCGCAGCGGTCCGCGAGGCCGGTGGCACCGCAGCGCACGGCGTCCTCGGCCGCCTGGCGCAGGAACTCGCGTGCGGCCGCCGGATCGCGGGCCCCGAGAGCCAGTCCCCGGTACAGCAGGATCCGCCCGGCGGTCGGGCCCGGCCCCGGCGGGCGCCATCCGGCCGTGCGTGCCACCGTCAGGGCGCGGACCGCCTCGTCGGTCACGCGTTCGGCGTCCTCGGACCGGCCCGTGTGCCACAGCAGTACGGCTTGGTCGGTGAGGGCCACGGCCAGTCGGCCGGTGGCGGCGGAGCCGCCGTCCGCCGCGAGCGTCCGGCGCAGGGCGACGGCCTCGGCGAGGGTGTCCAGGGCGGACCCGGTCCGGCCCGCGTCCGTCAACCGGGCGGCCAGGCCGACCAGTACGGCCGCCAGGTCCGACGTCCGAGGCGGCGAGGTGCCGTCCCCGGCCAGCCCGCGGTGGATGACCGCCGCTTCCTCGGCGCACATGAGTGCTCGGTCGGGCTCGCGCAGCGCGGCATACAGGCGGCCCTGGTCGTGCAGGGCCCTGCCCAGTGCGGCGAGATGGCCGTCCGATGACTCTTCGGCCAGCCGCCGCAGCATCGCGACGGCCTCGCCCAGCGGCCCGGCAGCCGCCTCCGGGTTGCCGTCGGCCTGGAGGTACAGCGCGTGGTTCAGCAGCGAGCCGGCCAGTTCCCCGGGCGGCCGGCCGGGGTCCCGAGCCGCGAGCAGCCTGCGGATCTCGACACTGCGGGCACCCGCGTACAGCGCGTCGGCGGACCGGCCGGCCCGGTGGCACCAACAGGCGTGGTGGTGCAGGATCCTGGCCAGCCGTTCCTGGTCCTCGACGTCGTCCGCGGCACGCGCCGGGGAGCCCGCGCCGTCCCCGGACAGGACCAGCAGACGGTCCCCGGCGCGTGCCGCCTCCTCGTGCCGTCCCACCTCGTCGAGGCGGGCGCCGTAGCCGAGGAGCACGTCGATCAGCTCCGCCTTCCCGGCACCACCGCTGCGCAGTCCTACGGCTTCCTCCGCCGCCTCGACCGCCTCCGGATAGTCTCCGGCCGCGGAGAGCCGGTAGGCGAAGACGCGCAGGGCGTCGGCGAGTCGAGCCGGTGCGGCGTCCGGCGCGGTCCGCAGGCGGGCGACGTTCTGCCGGGCCATGGCCAGGGCGGGACGGGCCAGGACCTCGGTGTGGCGCGGTACGGCGGACAGCAGATCGGCGGGCAGTGCCTCGTCGGACGTCACGTTCGCCAGGACCGCGTCGAGCGCGGTGGTCAGGGTGGTGTCGGGTTCCTGGGGCATCAGGTCGACGACGGCGAGGGCCAGCGGGCGCGGGCGGGCCGTCACGGCCTCGATGATCCGCTCCCCCAGTTCCGGGAAGGGCTCCCGCGCCCGGCAGAGCACCCGCAGCACGTGGCGGGCCCGCTCCCGGGTCGCCCGTCCGGTGATCTCGGGCAGGAGTTCGGGGAAGTCCCGGAGTGTCTCGCCGACCTGGTAGGCGCCGAGGGGGTCCGGAGCCAGGCCGGTCCAGTAGCCGTCCTGACCGCCGTACAGCTCGTGGAGCCAGACCGCGGCGGCGAGGGCGGTGTTGGCGGTCTCACCCGTCAGGCAGGCGAGGCCGGTCAGGAAGGCGCGGGCCTCGGCAAGGGTGGCGGCCCGGTGCAGCGTTGCGGCGGCCACCAGCTGGCGCAGGGTCGCGGGGTGGAGGTGGCCGATGCCATGGGCGTTCGCGCTCTGCGTCCAGTACCGCTCTTCGTGCAGGAGCAGCGTCTCTTCCCCGTCCGCGGTGGGGCCGCCTCGTCCGGGCACGGGTCCGTCGCGTTCCAGCAGCGCGGTGAGCGCGGCCACGTTCAGGGCGAGTGCCCCCCGGTGGCGCCGGTCGGCCAGACGGAGCGTGACGTGCGGCGCGGCACCCGCCTTGGCCGGCATGCCGGGCAACGCCGCCAGCGCGGGCGCCAGTTCGTCGACCACCTGCCTGAAGGCCTCGGCCCGGCTCTGCGCGTCAGGGGCCAGTGGCTCCAGTTCCCGTACCGCGGCCGCCGGCAACTCGCGCAGCGCCCGCGTGGTCGCACGGGCCTGCCGCCACCACTCCCCCGCGGCCCGGGCGAGCAACAGCAGCCGCACCCTCGTTCCGCTGCCGGTGCCCGGCCGCATGACGCGCAGGCAGGCCCGTAGCTGGTCGGGGCGGGTCTCGGCGTAGTCCATCACCAGCAGCAGCGGATCCGACAGGGTGGCGAGCCTGTCGAGGTCGTCGTCGGGGCACTGGTCGTCCAGAAAGCCGGCCGCCCAGCCGCGATCGGTCATGCGCTCCACCAGTTCCCGGCCGAGCCGGGTCTTGCCACGGCCACCGGGGCCGGTCAGCAACCGCAGGGAGAACTCCGCCGGTTCCTGACACCAGTCGGTGAGCGTGGCGAGCAGGTCGTCCCGTCCGTGGCAGCCGACCGGGCTGACCTCCGCCCGGAGCAGGCCCGCCGGTGAGCCGGGCGGTGCGGGCGGTGGGAGCAGTACGGAGGCGAGCTCGACGCTGCGCGGGCGCACGCCGCCGAGGAGCCGTGCCGCGTCCGGATCGGCGAGGAGGGACTCGACGGGGACGGCGGTGAGCGCGCCCCCGGTCGGATCGCCCGGGTCGACCGCCACGAGACCGACCAGCAGCCCCTCGCACACCACGCCCGCGCCGGACATGCCGCTCCAGCGGGACGGCGGGCAGCGCCCCGCGTCGGCGGTCGGCGGGGCGGGACCTCTCGGCCGGGCGGGTGGGACCGGGGTCCGGACCGCGATCTCGTAGCGGTCGGCCTTGAGACGGCTGCCCGGGACGATCTCCCCGGTGACGTGGGCGCTGTCGCGGAAGGCGAGCGCGCCCTCGGTGAGCAGTTCCATACCGGCCGGGAAGCCGACGGCTTCGACCGCCCGGGCGCCCCGGGTGCCGTCGAGCCGTCCCCAGCCCAGTGGGGGCAGGGCACCCGGTGGCCGAAAGCCGCGGTCGTCGAGGCCGAGCAGCGCCGCGTCGACGCCGGTCCCGTACGGCTCGTCGTGCCGGGACCACAGGACCGCGCAGGTCAAGGGCTCGGTCCGGCCGGGAATCCGTACCAGTGCCCGGCCTCCCGTCGGACCGGCGACATGACCGGCGGTGAGCACGAGGCCGCCGTCCACCAGGAAGCCGGTCCCCATCGCGTGCCAGCCCGCCGTCCTGGCCCGGTAGACCTCCACCGCCCGTCCGGCGGCGGGCGTCCGGGACCTGGTCACTGTCCGGGCACGTGCGCCGTGGTGCCGGAGACCTCCAGCGGACCGCCCGCCGGGCTCTGCGGGGTGAGGGTGAGCCGTACCGAGTGCGTGGTCCGGTTCTCCGTGTTCCGCCGGCCGCCTGCGGACAGTACGTAGAACTTGGCGCCCCCACTGACCTCGGCCCCGCTCACCAGCTCCACCTGGAACTCGAGTTCGACGGGACCGACCTCGAAGCGCAGGCTTCCGGGCGGCGCGAGCCGCCGGGCGGCCTCCAGTTGGGCTCGAAGCGACTCGATCGCCTCGGCGAGTTCGACCGCCGTCCCGGCGCCAGCATGCTCGGCCATGCCCCTCCTCCGTCCGACTGCAAAACAGCCCTACCCACCGTCAACCGGTCCTATCGCTGCCACAATCCCCGCACGGGCGCAGCAGGGCATCCACGGAGGCGATTCATGGCGGTCGACGGGCAGCGGTCGGACGACGGGGTCGTCGAGGTCGCCGCGTATCCGGCCGGCTCATCCCGCGTGACCATGGGTTCGGGTCGGCTGCTGCCCGGCGGACATGTCCTGACCGCGGCCCATCTGGTGCCCGAGCCCGGAACCGGTGAGATCTTGGTGCGTCCGGTGGCCGGACCCGACCGGGAGTGGCTGAAGTGCACGGTGGTGTACCGCCGTTACGTACCCCGGGGCCAGGCCTCGCCCGGCCGGGACGCGGTGGATCTGGCGGTGTTGCACTGCGCGGATCCACGGCTGGCGGAATCACCGGGGCTGGCTCCGCACCGGTGGGGGCGATTGGTCACCGACCCCTGCCGGGCCCTGGTGTCGGCGACCGGGTTCCCGAGCGGTTCCACCGTGTTCGACGTCGAGGGGATGCCCGCGTTCCGGGACACGGCACAGATCGACGGCGTCATGAACTCCCCTGTCCCCGCGATCGGTTGGCATGAGTTACGAGTGCGCGGTCCGGTTCCGGCGGCACTCGCGGGCCGCCGGGCGGCGTCCCGGTGGAAAGGGATGTCCGGGTCGGGCGTGCTCTGCAACGGCCTGCTGGTGGGCGTGGTGGTGAACGCCAGGCCCGAACCCGAGTCGGGCCGGCTGTTCGTCCAGGACCTTGCCCCGCTGTGGGACGACCCCGGCCTGCGCGACCTGCTGCGGCTGCCGGCCGAGGGGCCGCGCGCCGCCGAGCTGCAGCCGCTGCTGCACCCTCACACCGGGCACGCGATGGACTCTCCGGTCTCCCTGCTCCGCCCGGAGGCGGGTGTCGTCCGGTTCCGCGGCCGGTGCGCGGAACTCCGTGACATCGCCGACTGGCGGGACGGCGACCGGTCCGCGGCGGTTCGTCTGGTCACCGGACCGGGCGGTCAGGGCAAGACCCGGCTGGCCCTGGCCGCCGTCGAGGAAGCGCGCCGGGCGGGCTGGGCCGCCGGATTCCTCGCCGACCGGGCCGACTTGGACGAACTGCGCGCGTTCCTCGCCGCCCGTTCGGTGCCGCTCCTGCTCGTCCTGGACTATGCCGAGGCCAGGACGGGTCAGGTGCGGTCCCTGTGCGAGGCCTTGCACGTCGAGCCCGGCCTCCCTCCCGTACGGATCCTTCTGCTCGCCCGGAAGGCCGGCGAATGGTGGACGACGGCCGGGGAGTACGCCCGCGCCCGCCGGCTGCTGGACGACGGACCCGACTCGTTCGCTCTGCCCGCGCTCGCACCGTCCCCGGAGGACCGCGGTGAAGCCGCACGGTTCGCGGCGCGTGAGCTCGGTGAGCGCCTGGGCGGACTGCGTCCCGGCACCGACCCGCTCGACGCACCCGTCCCGGACGTCACCGACGAACGTTTCGCCGGGGCCCTGAACCTCCATATGGCCGTCCTGGTGGCCCTGCTCCAGCATGTGGACCCGGTACCCGTGACGGGTGGCGAACCGGACGAGGTGATCCTGCTTCTGCACGAGCACAAGCACTGGCGGAGGACGTTGAAGCCGTTCGGCCTTCACGGTCTGACCCGCAAGGAGCTGAACGTGCTGGTCGCGGCCGCGACGTTGTGCGGAGCCGCGGACATGGACGAGGCGGTGGTCACGCTGGAGCGGCTGCCGCGGGACGGTGTGGCCGCTGCCGACCGCACCGACGCGGCACGCTGGCTGGCCGGCCTGTACCCGTCGGACGGGCGCTACTGGGGGACGCTGCAACCCGACCGGCTGGGCGAGTTCCTGGTGGGCAGCGTGCTGGCGGAGGAGCAGCGGCTGCTGGAGTGGCTGTTGCCGACCGCCGGCCGACGGCAGGTCGAGTCAGCCTTCCATGTCCTCTCCCGCGCGGTACCGCACCAGGCCCCGGTGGCGGAGCGGCTGCGCGAGGTGGTGACCCGGCACCCCGGGCAACTCGCCCTGTCCGCCGTACGGACGGCCACGGAGGTGGCGGAGCCGGCCCCGCTGCGCCGGGCACTCGACACCGTGCTGGAGGACCTGGAGCGTCGGCCCGGCAACGACGCGGCGCTCGCCCGTGAGTTGTACGAGGCCGTGCCGCTCCCGACGCTGGCGCTCGACCAGTGGGCCGCCGATCTCGCGGCGCTCCTCGCCCGCCGGGCACGCGACGTCACCACCGGTGGAACCGCCGAACTCGCCGGCCGTCTCCATCGCTACGCCATCCGGCTGGGCGAGGTGGACCGGGCCGAACAGGCGCTGCCCGCCGTCCAGGAGGCGATCGCGCTCCGGAAGGAGCTGGCGGTGCGTGGTGATCCCGGCGCGCAGGAGGATCTCGCCCTCTCGCTCAACACCCGCACGGGTCTGCTCGCCGACACCGGCCGCACGCTGGAGGCGCTGGCGTCCGCCCGGGAGGTGCTCGAGTGCTACCGCCGGCTGAGCGAACACGATCCGGAACGGCATGTCCGTGATGTGGCCATGGCCGAGACGAACCTCGCCAACCAGCTGGGGGACGCCGGTTCACGGACGGAGGCTGTCGCGCCGGCTCGAACCGCCGTGGAACGCTACCGGAGCCTTGCGGCGAACGATCCGGTCTACGCGCCCGATGTCGCGCTCGCCTGCCACAACCTGTCGCACGCGCTGGCCTGGGCCGGGCTCAGGTCCGAAGCCGTCGCGGCGGCCGCGGACGCCGTGGCCGCCTACCGCGACCTTGCCCGGGAGACACCCGACAGTTTCGCCCCCGAACTCGCGGACGCACTGGTCAATCTGGGCAACCAGCTCGAAGAGGCCGACCGTCATCACGAGGCCGAAGCCGCCATGGACGAAGCCCTGGACATGTACCGGAAGATCGCCGACCGCTCTCCCGCCCGGCACCTGCCGAAGCTGGCCGACGCCCTCTCCAGTGCCGTGCAGGTCTTCCGCTCGTGCGGAGACGGTACACGAGCGGTCGCGGCGGCGGAGGAGGCGGTGAAGCTGCTGAGGCCGCTGGCCGAGCGGCAGCCGCTCGTCTACCGGTACTCGATGGGTACGGCGCTGAACAACCTGGCCAACCAGCGCTCCGAGGAGGAGCAGCCGGAAGAGGCCGTGCGGGCCGTGCGGGAAGCGGTCCTGCTCTTCCGGGAAGGCATGCGGACGCTGCCCGACGCCTACCGCCCGGCGCTGGCCGACGCGTTGTGCAATCTCGGCAACTTCTTGAGCGACACCGGACGGCACTCGCAGGGCCTGCGGACCGTCAGGGCATCGATCGAACTGTTCAGGGAGCTCGTCGCGACGGAACCAGAAGTCCACGCGCCCCGCCTGGCGGTCGCCGTCGACGTGCTGGGCAACATCCTCACCGACCTGGGCGAGGAGGAGGCCCTGACGCACTACCAGGAGGCGTACGAACTCCTCGTCCCGTTCGCCGAAGCCGAGCCCGGCGCCCAACTGCATGCTCTGGCCGATGTCGGCGCCAACTGGGTGGCGGCCCTGATCCTCCTGGACCGCTGGAACGACGTGCTCCTCCTCGCCGAACGCACCGTCGGCCTGCTGCGCACGGCACGGCATCACCCTGCTCCCTACCGGAAGGCACTGTCCAAGGCCCTCAGCACGCGCGGTATCGCGCTCGAGGACCTGGGCCGCCCTCACGACGCGGTCGGCCTTTTCCGTGAGGCGGCATCGCTGTCACGACAGGTGGTCAAGGAGCGGCCGGATCATCTGCCGGTCCTGCTCCACGATCTGCGGCATCTGGCCGACGCCCTGCACAATGTCGGCCGTCGGCGCGAGGTCGCCGAGGTGACGGCCGAGGCTCTCTCCGTGCACCGGCATCCCGCCGCGGCCGGGCTCCCGCCCGAAAGCGAGGCCGAGGCACTGATCGCACACGCGGAGGCACTGGTGGAGGCGGGCGAGCACCAAGGTCTGGAGGTGGCCGCGAAGGCCGTGGGGAGGTGTCGCGAGCTGGCACCGGACTCCGCCGAGGCCGAGGCGCTGCTCTGCCAGGCGCTCGCCTGGTACGCGTCGGCCCTGTCCCGGGAGCGGATGCAGCAGGCCTCGATCGAGGCCTGCGAGGAGGCGCTGCGCCGTAACCGGGCACTCTCCCTCGACGTGGCGTCGGCAGCGCTGTCCCTGGCCTGGGAACTGGCCGAGACCGGCTCCGGCGGACGCGCCGTCGATCTCGCCGAGGAGTCCCTGCACCTGCTCGACTTCGAGGACCCCGACATGGACATCGAGGTGGCCACGGCGTTCGAGGTCGTCGCCAGAGCGCACATCGGGCTCGGCCAGGCGGACCGGGCACTGGCGCCCGCACTGCGTTCGGTCGACCTCCAGCGCTCCCTCGCGGAGAAGGTGCCGGAGGTGTACGCGTCGGGCTTCGCTCAGGCACTGGGCCCCTACGCGCTCGCCCTGCGCGCCGTGGGCCGCCACGCGGAGGCGAAGGCCGCCGCCGGAAAGGCGGTGGCCCTGGTCCGCGGCCGCTTCGCCGAGGAGCCCACGGCCTACGCCTTCGACCTGGCCTCGGCGCTGATCCTTCAGGGCCGTGTGCAGCCCTCGTCCGCCGCCCTGGAGGAGGCGAGGCGGATCGCCCTTCGGTACGGCTGGCACCGCCTCGCCGAGGAGGCGCGTCCGGCGTAGCGGCGTTCCGCCGTGCTCTGCCCGGGAAGCGCCCCGTGGCCGCCCCCCGGCACGGAGTCACATCTCGTGCACGTCGACGGAGAAACCGCGGGCGAGCGCGCGGTTGAGGTGTTCGGCGTGTGCGCCGAGCCACTGCACGGTGGGGGTGCCGGGGGCGCTGATCCCGAGGAGTACGTAGTCGTCGGCGTCGTCGGTGCTCCGTCCGCAGACGCAGCACAGGAGGCGCTGGAACATGGTGTCGGCCGGGCTTGTGGCACTGGGCATGAGCGGCAGGGTAATGAGCATGTGCGGCCCGGCGCCGGGATTTTGTGCCGCGCCCGGCGCGCACCGGCTCGGCACCAGAGCGGCTGAGCCTGCTTCCTTCCTTTGGCGGAGCCCGGGTGACACCGGTGGGTTCGCGGCGGTGACCTTGACGAGGACGCAGGGCACGCGCCGATGACCGGCTGGGTACGGTTGCGTCGGGGGGCGCTCGTACCGCTACGCCCAGCGCGGCACCGGCGAGTCCCGTTGGCGGGGCCGCCATACCCTCGCCCGGCACGTCGGGCAGCTCGGCGCCGAGCAGGGGTGGCACCGGGTCGTCACCGCCCGGGGCCGCCCGGTCCCCGCCACCGAGCTGCCGTGGCTGCGCGCCCGCGAAGTGTGCGTCCATGCCGTCGACTTCGGTACCGGTACCACCTTCACCGGCCACTCGGACGGCTTCCTGACCGCGCTGGCCGACGAGATCCGTGCCAGGCGCGGGCTCACCCACCTGCCCGACGCCTCCGCGCTCGGCCCGTGGCTCTGAGAGGTGAGTCCTGTCCCCCTCTGATGTGAGCGTCGTAGGCGGCGGCCTCGGCGCCGTGTTCTCGCATGGTCATGCGCGACGCCGTCGACGGCACCGAACCGACCCGGCTCGATCTGCGCGAACTGCGCGACCTGGAACGGCGCCACGGATACCCGTACCTGGTGATCCACCGCAGCGACCCGCACGGCCTGCTGCCGCGCGCGTGCGATCGGGCCGCGTCGAGCCGGTCACCGACGCGCGGGTGACCTCGTACGACAACACCGACGGCGGTGCCCGTGTGACCCTCGCCTCCGGCCGGACGGGCGGCAGGACCGGGGCGCGCCCGACGAGCTGGACGCCGCCTCCGCCAGGACCTGCGACTTCGTCAGGACGGCCTGCCGTTCACGGGGCGGGACAAGTGGTGGCGGATGTTCGACCGCGATCCGATAACGAACTGGGTGCTGGGCCAGCACGTCGCCCGATGCCGCGCCGAGGACGGCACGGTCCCGCTGTCCTCGGCAAAGGCCGAGAAGCCGACCGCCGCCTCGTGGCGGACGACCGCGGCGCTTACGGCCCGTCAAGGAGCTGTGCGGAGCGTGTGGCGCGGAGCCGGTGTGTACGGTCGCCGTGCGGCGGCGCGTTAGGGTCCGGACATGGCGAACCTTCGGCAGGCACAGAAGCAGATGACGCGCCGGCTGCTGCTGGAGTCGGGACTCGAGCTGTTCAAGACGAAGGGCTACGCCGCCACCACGGTCGACGACATCGCGACCGCGGTGGGCACCACCCGGGTGACGTTCTACGCCTACTTCCCCTCGCGCAGCGAGCTGATGAAGACGCTCATCGACGAGCAGCTCAACGAGGCCTTGCAGCGCGTCAGTTCACCCGAGCACGGCTCCACGGCGCAGGGCCTGGTGGCGGCCGTCACCGACGGGACGCCGGAGGCGGTCACCGACTGGCTGCGGCGCACCGCCGACAGCTGGCCCGCGATCCGGCCGATCATCCGGGTGGGCCGGGACGCCGCGGCGATCGATCCGGAGCTCGCCCACCTGGTGGACCGGTGGCTGGAGGAAGCCATCAGGGACATCGAGGACGGACTGACCGCGGCCGGGCGTCTCGACCCTCATCAGCGCCGCTTCCGGGGTGTGCTGGCGATGGCCGAACTGGACTTCGTCGCCCAGCACTGGGACGGCGCCGACTGGAAGCTCACGCGCGAGCAGATGCTCGACGAGCTCGCCGCCAGCTGGGTGCGGCTGCTGAACTGACGGCGGCGCCCGCGCGCGGCGCCGGCTGTTCGACGTCCTCAAGGGGCCCGGGAAGCTCGACAGCGGCTCCTGTCCCCCGATGCGGTCGCGCCCCTGCCGTCGACGTCTTCGTGGAGGGCTCCCGCACGGTCGTGACCGCCGGGCAATGGCCGCCGAAGGAGATCGCGCACAGGCCGCTCTACCTTCACCCGTGCCGCCGCGCGACTGCACGTCGTCCAGTCCGCTCCCTGCCCGGACCGCCCCCGCCGGGCGGCACGCTCACCGACCTCACCGCTTCGGTGCTCGACCTCGTCGTGCCGGCCGGCCATCCGCTCGCCCGTCGCCACACCGTGCCGATCACCGAACCGGACGGCCTGGACTGCGTGGACTTCCCCGTGAGCTACGGCATCCGGACCGTCGCCGACCGAGCCTTCGCCACCGCCTCCGTCACCCGGCGCGTCGCCCTGGAGATCACCGACCTCCCCACCGGCGTGTCCTACGTCCGCGACCGCCTGGGCGTGGCGCTCTCGTCAGGGCAGCGGACGTCGCCACGTCGACCGTCGACGACGCGGACCTGGTCTGGCCGTTCTCCCTGGCCGTCCCCTCCGAGCGCGCCCCCTGATCGCGACGGCCCACGAGTTCCTCATCTGGCGGGACTGACCGCCGGTCTTGCCGGCGGGACGGCAGCGGGCCGCTCAGCGCAGGCCCGCTGCCTCACCCGGTCCGCCGGGCTCGGACCGCTGTGGTCCCGGACCGGGAAGGACCCGTGGCTCGGGGCCGGTGCCGCCGGGGCGGCCCGGCCCCGCCGTCAGCACCAGCACTTCGTCCTCGGCATGCCACACGCGCCGTTCGGACTTGCCCGGAGCCAGCCGGACGGCGCCGTACCGGCGGGCCGCCCGTGGAAGGTGCGCGTGATAGCCGATGGCGCACTCGCCGCGTTCCAGCGCCGCCGCGACCACCGTGGCGAACGCGGCCTCACGGCCCGGCGTTACGTAGTGGTCGGCCGTGCGCAGGGCGAGCGCTCCGCCGCGCTCCGTGAAGATCTCCTCGAACACGGCGGCGAGTTCGGGGGCGTGCGCGATCTGGGCCATGACCAGGGCGGTGAGTTCCCCGCGGACCACGACGTCGGAGGCGTGCCCGAGCGGGGCGACCCTCCCACTGCGGCGGTCGTGCATCTCCGCCACCACCGGCAGCACCCGGCCCGTCCGTTCCTCCCACGACCGCAGGGTCAGCAGCGCCAGCAGGGTCGGGGCGTCGGAGCCCGCGGGAGCGGGCCCGTGGTCCGTACCGAGAGCGATCACGCTGTCGTACACGGACAGTTCGAGCCCGTGGAGGGCCTCGGGAGCAGCCAGGTCGCGGGTGTGGTGCGTGACGGCGAGCGCGGGCGCGTCGGCGGCGGGGCCGGGGGATTCCTGCCGTGCGAGGGCGAGTTCGAGGTCGGTACCCGGATCCGTGACGACGTCGAGGGACGAGCCCGGCCGGACGGTTCGGCACAGGGTGTCCACGATCATCGGCGCGCGGCGGTTCCAGCCCAGCAGCAGGAGCCGGGAGGGCGGTTCGGGCACGGGCCCGGGCGGTGCGCCGGCCATCATGTCGACCGGTGCCCGGCGGTCCAGGAGCGGGGCGGGCCGGTCGTCATGGGCGACGGTGACGAGACGGTCGCCCTGTTCCAGGACCGTGCGGGGTGCCGGGGTGAGCAGGGGCCGCCCGTTGCGGAGCAACCCGACGGCGCAGGACGTGTCGAGGCGGAGGGCCACCTCCTCGAAGGACAGCCCGACCGCCTCAGGCACGTCGGTCACATGGAACTCGGCGCCGGAGAAGTCGAGGAGGTCGCGCAGGACCGACGGCATCCCCGGGCGCCGCGCGGACTGGACGAGCAGCCGTGCGGCCGTCCGGTCGGTTTCGAGCACCGTGCCGCGCGGCCCGGCGGCCAGGCGCGCGGCGGGCAGATAGCGGCCGTCGTGCACCGCCGCCACCACCCGTGGCCCGGGCCCGTCGGCCGGCAGGGCGCGCAGCGCCAGCAGGGTCCGTACGGTCGTCAGGTCGCCGTCGGCGTCCGCGGCGGGCAGCACCACCACCGCCCTGGCCGCGGCCGGCGTGACCAGCGCCAGGTCGTCCGGGTCGGTGAGCGTGCCGCTGCGGCAGACCAGCCGGACGCCCTCGGTGACGCCGAGGGCGTCCGTGAGCGCCATCCCTGTCTGGGCAGGGTCCCGGTCGGCGAGCACGGTGATCACATGCCGTCCGCCGCCGGCCCGTCCGGCGATCAGTTCACGGATCACGGTGACGGTCTGGTCGTTCCAGCCGACCACCACGTCGTGGTCGCGCTCCAGTACCCGGGAGCGGCCGCGCCGCAGCTCGGTGAGCTGTTCGCCGAGGCCCGTGGTGACGACGCCGACGACGGTCGACACGCACAGCAGGGCGATCAGACCGAGGAGGACGGACAACAGCATCCGCGCCGGCGCGCCCGTCACCGCGCCGAGCCGCAGGGTCTCCGCGCTGGTGCGCCACACCTGGGCGAGGCGGCCGGAGAAGGAGTGCGGCGCGTCGGGATCGGTCCACACCAGCAGGGCGCTGACGGGGACGACGACGGTCAGGCAGCAGACGGCCAGCCAGCCGAGCAGCGTCCCCGTGCTGCGGGCGAGTGTCCTGTCGAACAGGTAGCGCGCCCGGTGCCGTAACGGAGTCCGCTCCTGCCCTCGGTCCACATCTGCCCCCTGATGATCTCCGCGTACGTCTCCCGGAGTCGAAGCGTGCCCGGCACAGATATCGCGACACGCCGTCCGACCGGCACCTTCACACTTTCGGGCAGCATCGGTCGGCTCAAACCCGGGTGCGGCGGCCGGGTTTCCCCACCGCGGCCAGGTCGACGGCGGTGCCGGTCAGGGCGAGCAGGGCGGGGCGGGTGCGGTCGAGGACGCCCTCGGCGAGGGCGGCGAGCGCCTCGGCTCCGATGCCGAGCCATGAGGACGCCAGGACCGCGAGGGCGGGCTTCGACCAGGCCGGCAGCGGGAGTCCGCGCCCCGCGGCCGGCCCGGGTGAAACGCTGCCGGGCCAGGGCGATCACCGTCCACGCGCACAGCAGGCCCAGCACGAGGAGCCAGCCGACGCTGAAGAGCATCGAGAGGATGGGGCCGCCCTCGGCGGCACGGAGCCGTCGGGCGTGCAGCACGCTCGCCGTGAACAGAGCGAGCAGCACCACGACGGGGGGACGAGCAGCGTCCGGGTGTCCCGCTGCCCGGGGGTTCAGCATCTCCCCGACGCTCCCGGCCAGTTGCTCGTACTCGTCCAGCGTCTTCACGTGTTCGCCGGCGCGCGGTGCGGCCCGACGAT
The DNA here is from genome assembly GCF_042754285.1 of Streptomyces sp. NPDC059224. Classification (NCBI taxonomy): domain Bacteria; kingdom Bacillati; phylum Actinomycetota; class Actinomycetes; order Kitasatosporales; family Streptomycetaceae; genus Streptomyces; species Streptomyces sp. NPDC059224. Next base: position 108,204 of record NZ_JBHZAN010000021.1, on the reverse strand, counting down.
GTCAGGGCGAGGACCCGGCGACTGCGGCCGCTCTCCCGCCGGACCTCCGTCAACAGGCCGGTCTCCCGCTGCCGTTCGCACGGTGCGTAGACCTGCGCGTGCGGCACCGGCCAGAACGGCGCGGCGGTCCGGGCCGCCTCCGCGCATCCGCGCGGGCGCCGCGCGGACCGCGTTCGCTCCAGGAGCCGTTCGGCGACGCGTACTTGTCCCACCGCCGATTCCCGCTAGCGTGGGGGCGCCAGGTCACCAGGTCCGCCTCTCCCCCCGCCCCAGGAGGCTCCGTGTCCATCCGTCCTCGCCGGCTCGCCGTCCCCGCTCTGTTCATGGCGGCCGCCCTCGCCGTGGCGGCTCCGGCCGCCCAGGCCAGCGGCACCAAGATGACCCAGGCGGCCGCGGCCGCCAAACTCTCCGCCGCGGGCATCACCTGGAGCTCCAGCGGCAACTGCACCACCCGCTCCAACTCCACGTGTACGTCGTTCGACCAGATCAACTCCGGCACGGTCGACGCCATGATCACGCTGAAGCGGGCCAGTGGCTGTGCCGTCAACATCACCGGCGGCACGGAGGTCGGCCACGCGTCCGGCACCTACAGCCACTACAACGGCTACAAGGTCGATCTGGCGCACAACTCGTGCCTGGACGGCTATGTGCACAACAGCTTCACCTACATCGGTTACCGCGGTGACGGCTACCCGCAGTGGCAGGCCGCCTCCGGCAACCTCTACTGCGACGAGGGCAACCACTGGGACGTCACGGTCTACTGAGTTCAGCGGCGCGGCTCAGGCGCGACGCCGCGTCGCAACGGAACGCATCCGCCCGCCGGGTGCAGGCCGGGATCGAGTACCGAACGGCGGCAGGGCTGAGTACGAGCACGCACCCCCGGCCTCCTCGGACCTTCGACACCGAGTTCTCTCGCCGACCCGGCCGCCGTCCTCGCCTCGCTCCGGCGCGTCGGCGTCGAGCCGGCCGTCATGGCGGCCGCGGGCCCGTGGCGCATCCCTCGTCTGGGACGCATGCTCGCCCGCGAAGGCCACATCCCCGTACACCGCGACGACCACCGCGCCTCCCGGCGCCTCGGCCTGGCCGCGGCGGCCCTGGGCGAGGGCCGTCCGGTCCTCGTCTACGGCGAGGGCCGGCTCCCCCGCCGCACCGACCCCGCCGCGGCCGCACCCGCCGCCTTCCGCAGCGGCCTGGCCCGGCTGGCCGAGTACACCGGGGCCCCCGTCGTCCCTCTCGGTCAGGCGGGAGCCCGGCGGATCACCTCGGGCAACACCGTCAAGCAGATCGCCGGCCTCGTCACGACCCCACTGCGCCGGCCCACCGTGCACGTCCACATCGGGGCGCCGATCCGGCTCACCGGCGACCGGGCCACGCGTACCGCGCAGGCCCACGGCGCGGTGACGGCCGCGTGGCGGACGGCGGCCGAACGCCTCGGCGAACCCGCCGGGCCGCCGTCGCGTCACGGCTGACCCGCGAGCCGGACGGTCGGCTTCGCCGGGTACGGCCGTCTAGCCGCGCCGCCGGCCCTTGGGGCGGCGGGGGTAGGGGAAGAGCCGTGGGCGGCGCTTGGCGGCCACGTCCTCGATCCAGCCGAAGAGCAGGATCGCCAGGCAGATCAGCGGAACGGCGATCACGAGCGGGGTCCACTGGCTCGCCAGCAGCCACTGCGCGTGGTCGTAGAAGAAGCTGTTGCTCCACAGCGGGTCGATCAGCGGCTCGGTCAGCACCAGCGCGAAGGAGTGCCACAGGTAGACCGTGACCGCACGGGAGTTGAGCAGGCTGATCACTCCGTTGAACCGCTCCAGCGGCCTGGGCCACCGCTCCCAGGACGGGCTCAGGTGGAGCAGCAGCAACACCGCGCCGAACGACCAGATCGCCTGGGCCACCGGCACCGCTTCCAGGTCGTGCCCGAGCCGTGGGTCGTCCACCGGCGACCGCAGCAGCCACCAGCAGCCGAACATGAGCACCAGCGGGGCGAGGGACGGCACGACGTACTGCGGGATCCTGCGGAGCAGCCCCTCCTGGTGCGCCATGCCGAGCAGCCAGCAGGCACCGAAGGTGGTGAAGTCGGTGGCGGCCTCCATCAGCCGTCCGGACTGCTCGACCAGACCGGAGTTGATGACGAACGCGAGCGCCAGCGGCACCAGCAGGGTGACCCAGGGCAGTCTCCGCATCGCCCTGAGCATGAGCGGCGAGAGCAGGACGTACCAGAGGTAGGCGCGCAGGTACCACAGCGGCACACAGATCTGTTCGGCCCAGGAGCTCGGCAGGTGACCGCCGAACGTGTGCAGTGAGGCCCCGAACGGCGGCTCGCTGAGCGGCAGGACCCAGTACGCCAGATCCGTCCACCACCAAGAGGGGTGGTGGACGTCGGGCCGCCAGCCTTCCAGGAGCATCAGCGGCACCACGACCGCGCCGAACAGCCACATCGGCGGCAGCAGACGGCGCAGCCGGCCGCGGATCACGCTCAGCGCGGGCCGGTTGAGGGACCGCGCCATCAGCGACCCGGCCAGCGCGAACATGACGCCCATGGAGGGGAAGACGATCGGCAGCCAGTTCCAGCTGAAGTTGTGGTAGACCACCACGCGGACCAGGGCGAGCGCGCGCAGCAGGTCGAGGTAGCGGTCGCGGCCGGGTGTGCGCGCGGGCTCCGGCTCCGCTTCCTCGGCCCGCGGGAGGTGCTGCGCAGAAAGCACGGCCGGGTCGATCACCCGCAGGGCGACGGTGGAAGCGTCCTGGACGCCGAAGGCACCTCGTTCCGCGGTACTCATGAAGAAGTCGCCCCCGTGGTGACGTCGAGTCCTACCTCACCGGTGCGCCGCAGCTTCTGCCAGCGCAACCGGCCTCCGGTCAGTGCGGTGATGAAGGACTGCATCAGCACCATGTACATGAGCACCCGGTAGACCACCTGCTGGGCCGGCAGCGTGATCAGGTGCCACGCCTTCTCCCTGTCCAGGCGGAAGGACCACCAGGCGCAGACGGCCTGCAGGGCCATCACCGCGAACCACGCGGCCAGGGTCTTGTACGCGTCGACGAAGACCACGCCGTAGACCATGCCGATGTCGATGGCGGGTGCGAGCATCGGGGTGACCACCATGAACAGGGCGACGAACGGCAGGCCCACCCGGCCGAAGTGGCCCGCCGCGCCGCGCTCCAGCACCGCGTGCCGGTGCTTCCACATCGCCTGCATGGTGCCGTAGCTCCAGCGGTACCGCTGCGACCACAGCTGCTTCATGCTGACGGGCGCCTCGGTCCAGGCGCGGGCGTCCTCTGCATAAACGATCTTCCAGCCGGTCCGGTGCAGGGCCATGGTCACGTCGGTGTCCTCGGCGAGCGTGTCGTCGCTCATGCCGCCCGCCTGCGCGAGCGCCGTGCGGCGGAAGGCGCCCACGGCCCCGGGGATGGTCGGCATGCAGTCGAGCACGTCGTACATCCGGCGGTCGAGGTTGAAGCCCATCACGTACTCGATGTGCTGCCAGGCGCCTATCAGTGTGTCGCGGTTGCCGACCTTGGCGTTGCCCGCCACCGCGCCGACGCGCGGGTTGCCGAAGGGCTGCACCAGCTCCCGGACGGTGGCGGGTTCGAAGACCGTGTCGCCGTCCATCATGACGACCAGGTCGTACGAGGCGGCGGCCACACCGGTGTTGAGGGCGGCCGGCTTTCCGCTGTTGGGCTGCCGGATCAGCCGGACCATCGGCAGATCGAGCTCGTCCACGAGGGCGGCCGTGTCGTCGGTCGACCCGTCGTCGACCACGATCACCTCGATGGGATGCTCGCTTCTGGCAAGCGAGAGCAGGGTGTTGGTGATGCATTCCTGCTCGTTGTACGCCGGTACCACCACGGTGACCGGTTCGACGACCGGGTCGCCCCAGGAGAAACCCGGCCTGCGGATGCGCCGCACGTGGATCGCCGAGAGCACCAGCATCAGCGCGAACCGCGCCATGACCAGCACGCCGACCACCGCGAGCAGCCCGACCAGCCACGGCAGCAGCCGTACCGAGAAGGTGGTGCACCACAGGAACGCCTTGCCGACCCACAGGTTGTACCCGGTGACCTCGGTGTTGGCGGAGCCGGTGCCGAGCGCCTCGCCGAGGGTCTTGAAGGTGTAGCCCTGTGCCTTGAGCCTGTCGATGACGACCGGGAGCGCGGCCAGCGTCTGGGCCCGGTTCCCGCCCGCGTCGTGGAGCAGGATCATCTCGCCCTGGCCGGGCAGGTCGGGCATGGCGGACCGGACGATCGAGTCGACGCCGGGGCGTTTCCAGTCGTCGGTGTCCTTGTCGATGAAGGCGGTCAGGTACCCCTCCGACCCTGCCTGCTTCGTCACCGGCCACGACCAGTCGTCCAGCGCGTCCACGGTGGAGGAGTAGGGCGGCCGGAACAGGCTGGAGTGGATGCCGGCGACACCGGCCAGCGCGAGCTGGGTCTCGCCCAGTTCCCAGGTGAGCCTGGTGCCGGAGTGCAGCGCGAGGTCAGGGTGGGTGAAGGTGTGCAGTCCGATCTCGTGGCCGTCGGCCACGATCTGGCGGATCAGCGACGGGTTGCGGGTGACCATCGAGCCGGTGACGAAGAAGTCGGCGCCGACGTTCTCCTTCTTGAGCACCTTGAGGATCTTCGGCGTCCACTGGGCGGACGGGCCGTCATCGAAGGAGAGGACGACCGTCTTGTCCGGGATCGTGTAGTTGACCGGCTTGCCGTTCCTGTCGCCCCGTGCGTCGACGACCGGTCCTCCCTCCAGCACGCTGGTCGGGACGGTGCCCTTGTCGACCGAGACGGCGATGCGCTCGTCGTGGAAGACCTCGTTGTTCGCCATGCCCCGGAGCACCATCAGCGCCAGCAGGGTGGCCAGGACGGTCACCGGCAGGAAGAAGCGCAGGGGAGGTGCGGCGAGCCGGCGCGGCCTCGCGATGGACTGCCGGGAGCGGTGGCGGCGTGAGCGGGACATGGTCTTCCTGGTCGGTCGCGTCTGGCTACTGCGCGGCGGCGGTCACGGAGCCTGACGCCGCCGTACCGGCCGTCGCCGTCGTAGCGGTGACCGACGCGGTGGCGTCGGACGTGGCCGCTGGGGCGGCGGCGCCCGCTCCGGACCCGGCGACGCCGGGAGCCGCGGGCAGCGGTGCGTTGAGGTACTGGCCGGGCGGGGTGGTGTCCGCGGTGCCGGGGACGGTGAGCGCGGGCGCCTGCGACTGGGTTCCGGCCAGGCCGGAGACCATCGCCACCACGAACCCGGTGCAGACGAGCCCCACCAGCCAGCCCAGTCCGCGCAGACGGCGGCCGCGCAGACCGGTCCGGTCCACAAAGACGGGAGCCGATTCGACCTCCGTGGAGGCACTGCTCATCGACGGCCTCGAGCTTCCTTGATCGTGTTGCAACTGTCAGCCCGGTGCTGCCGAAAGCAGTGACTGGTACGGAAAAAAGATCAATGGGTACGGCAAGGAGGTCATCCCGCCCGCTTCCGATCTTGCGGCAAGATTAGTATGGAGATTCAGTGAATGTCACGTGGGTCTCGTAGAGTTCCTGCTAAGTCGCTTGCCTTCAGCCCGATCGGACCTCGCCGCATGGCCATCGCCCGCCGCCACCACCGCCTGACGGTCGCCGTGATCCTCATGGTCGCCGTCTGCTTCGTGGCGGATGCCTGCGGCGGCGCGGGAACCAAGGGCGCGGCCGGCCCGGCCACGTCCGCCACCCCGGCCGCGCGCTTCCGGGTTCCGTCCATGCTCAGGCCGTCCGGCCGCGCGCTCGGTGTCGTCGACGACAAGACGCCCTGGCAGTACGGGATCGTCAGCACCTTCACCCACGAAGCAGGGCGGGCGCCCGACATCCGCGAGTACTACAGCTCCTGGGGCGACGACTTCGACACGGAGGGCAACGCCTTCCTGTGGCGGCGCGGCCGGCTGCCCATGATGGCGCTGGTCCCCTCCGACACCTCGCTCGCCGACATCGCGAAGGGAACCGACGACCCCTACATCCGCCGGCTGGCAGGCCAGATCACCGCCTACGACGGGCCGTTGGCCCTCTCCTTCGCCGGCGAGATGAACGGCCCGTGGAACTCCTGGGGTCCCCGGCACACCAAGCCGTCGTCCTTCGTCGCGGCGTGGAAGCACGTGCACGACATCTTCGCCGCGCAGGGCGTCACCAACGTGATCTGGGTGTGGACCCCGCACGTCGTCGACTCGGGCACCACCGCCGGGCTGCGCCCCTACTACCCGGGCGACGCCTACGTCGACTGGGTCGGCCTCATCGGCTACTACGGGCCGATCGACGGCGCCGCCTTCTCCAGCCTGTTCACCCCCACCCTGCGCCAGATCAAGGGCTTCTCCGGCAAACCGGTACTGATCGCGGAGACCGGGGTCGCTCAGAGCAAGGACAAAGAGGCCCACATCCGCGACCTGTTCCAGGGCGCCGCGAAAGCGGGCGTCATCGGACTCGTCTGGTACGACCAGCACAAGGACTGGCCGGGCAGCAAGCAGCTGATGGACTGGCGGATCGGCACCTCGACAGGTGCGCTGGCCGCGTTCCAGGTGGAGTCGGCCCGCAACGGCTTCGGTCATCCGTTCAAGAACGGCTGATCCCGAGCAGGCAGGGCAAGCCGGGCACAGGCCCGACCCTTATCACCGCGCGTCGATGCGACCGGAGCATGCGAGCGCGGCTACCCGACCAGGGGGGATCACGGAGATGACGAAGGAATCGTCACCGGGCCAGGGAACTCCGCGGGAGGAGCCCGGCTGGGCCTTCCAGCCCCGCCGGCGGGCCGCCGCCCCGCGGCCGTACGAGGAGCGGCGGCAGACGGAGCCGTCCGCATCCGGGCACGGCCGGCCGACCGGCAACTCCTCGGCCCCGCGCTGGGACACCACCGTGCCGCTGCGGTTCCCCGAACCCCGCACGGGCCGCCACGAGGCCGTCCCCGAGCCGGACCGCGGCCACCCGCCGCTCCCCCGGCGCGGCAGCGAAACGGTCGTCACCGAGCCCGGACACCCGGCAGCGGCCACCGCCGTCCTCGACCGGGCGGGCCTCGCCCACCCGGAGTCGGCTGCCCCGCAGCCGGCCCCCGCCGCGGGCGCGGCCGGCGGCGAACGGCGTGGGGGGAGCAGCCGGGTGGGCAGGATCGCGCTCGTCCTCGTCGTCCTCGCCGCCCTGGTCGGGGCCGCCGCCGTCCTGCTCGCACAGGAGGACGCGGCCACCGTCGCCTCCAGCAACCTGAGACAGGCGTGGCAGATACCGGCCCCCGCCGCCGACGACACGCTGACCGGCAGCTGGCTCACCGGCGAACTGCTCGTCCGGGCCAGCAGCCGAGGCGGCCTGCGGGCGTACGACCTCACCGACGGCAGGCAGCTGTGGAACACCACACCCTCCGCCGACGCGGCCGAACGCGGCACCGTCCCCTGCGCGATGTCGCCGACGCTCAGCGCCCGGGGCATCGGCACGGTCGCCTTCGGCAAGGACGGCAGCACCTGCACCTGGCTGGCCGGCGTGCGGGCGGCCACCGGAAAGATCCTCTGGTCCATGCCGCTGACCAGCACGAAGCACCCCGCCGCGGCGACCGCCGCGACCTACCTGCAGGGTGATGTCGCGACCGTGGTCAGCGAGAACTTCCTGGGCGGGGTGGACATCCGCACCGGCGACCGGGTGTGGGGGTACAAGGCCCGCGGCCACTACTGCAACGCGTACGACTGGGGCACCGACGGCACCGTACTCGTAGGCGACTTCTGCCTCGACCGGAAGACCAGGTTCACCCTCACCGCGTACGACGGCAGAACCGGCAGGAAGATCTGGCAGAAGCCCGAGAGCGCCCACTCCGAGGTGACCCACATCCTGTCCGGCTCACCGCTGGTCGCCGCCGTCCACACCGCCCGGCAGGACGCCGTGCGGGTCTTCGACACGAGCGGGACCGGCCGCAAACTGGCCGTGGGCGACGACGAACTCACCAGCGGCAACGACACCGCCGCCGATCACTCCGCCCGGATCTACGGCCACGTCCTGGTCACTCCGGCCTCGGCCGCCGGCCGCACGGTGATCGACGGCTTCGACATCACCACCGGCGCCAGACTCTGGACCCATGACTCCGCCGTGCTCGCCGTCCCCGCGCCGGGCGCGGACGACACGGTGTACGCCGTCACCACGTCCGGCTCCCCACAGCTCATCGCCATCGACCCGCGCACCGGTCACAGCAGACCGGTCGCGGGCCTGCCGGCAGGGACCGGCACGTGGCACCTCACCTCCGGCACGGTGTACGTCCGCCCCGACGGCGGCGTGCTGGAACTCAACGCCCTCGGGACGAACGGCGGCGTACGGCTCTACCAGTAGGGCACCGTGCGCACGAAGCCCGGGCCACACGCCCACGGGCGGCTCGTCAGGCGACGACACCCAGGGCAGTGCCCCGGCCCGTGGCAAGGTGGGCACCGGCGTGGACCGCGAGACGCCGGCCGTGCGGTTCGGCGACCGGACCCACGACTACGGCTTCGCCGCCGTCCAGGGCACGACCTACGACGGCCGCGCCTACACCGTCTACGCCGGCACGTCGCTCGCGGACGAACAGGCCACCCTCGACCAGGTCTCCCGCGCCATGCTCGCCGCCCTGCCGTTCCTGCTCCTCGTCGTGGCCGGCGTGACATGGCTGGTCACCCGGCGCGCCCTGCGCCCGGTGGAGGGCATCCGGGCCGAGATGGCCGCGATCACCGGCAGCGGCGACCTGACCCGGCGGGTCCCGGTACCCCGCTCCCGCGACGAGATCGCCCGTCTCGCCCGCACCACCAACCAGACACTGGCCGCGCTGGAGAAGTCCGTCGAACGCCAGCACCGGTTCGTCGCCGACGCCTCCCACGAACTCCGCAGTCCGATCGCCTCGTTGCGCACCCAGATAGAGGTCGCCGACCAGCACCCCGGGCTGCTGGACACCGGAGGCCTCCACCACGACGTCGTACGCCTTCAGCACCTGGCCGCCGACCTGCTGCTGCTCGCCCGGCTCGACGCGGGCGAACAACCCGGCCACGCCCGCCTCGACCTGACCGCACTGGTACGGGAGGAGGTCGCCCGGCGTTCCCCGTCGGACCGGGTGACGCCCGGTGTACGGGCCGACGAGGACGTGCCGCAGGTCCGGGGCAGCCGCGGCCAACTGGCCCGCGTGCTCGGCAACCTCCTGGACAACGCCCAGCGGCACACCGCCACCGCGATCACGGTGACCTTGGTCCGCGCGGGCGACGACGCCGTCCTCACCGTCGCCGACGACGGCCACGGCATCGCGCCCGCCGACCGTCCCCGGGTCTTCGAACGGTTCGTCCGCCTCGACGAGCACGCAGCCGCGACGAGGGCGGGGCCGGCCTCGGCCTGGCCATCGCGCGGGACGTCGTACGCAACCACGGCGGGGACCTCACCCTCGCCGAGGCGCCCGGAGGCGGCGCCGCCTTCCTGGTCACCCTGCCGGGCGCACCGGCCGGCGACGGCGACGGCGACCGTGTCTGACCGCGTCCCCGTGCCCGGGCCGTGACGCCGGTAGGGCCGGAGCACGGGCGGCACAAACCGGTCGCGAGGGTTTTGGTATCGTCACGCCGTCGGACCACCCAGCATCCTCACGGTCCGCGCAACCACGGCATTCCCAGCCGGTGACACGAGCCCACGAGCCGTCAGTCCGGCCCCGGTCGCCAGGACCACGCGCGTCCGAGGCGGGGCATGCTCTCTCGTCCAGAGGCAGACCGTCATGCGCAAGTTCCGGACCGGCTCCCGCCGTGCCGCCGTGCCCCTCTCCGTCGTCCTCGCCGTGGCCTCCCTCGCCGCCGCCGGCTGCTCCGGCGGCCGGACCGGCACGGGTACGTCCCCGAAGGCCCCGGCGGCGAAGGTGTCGGCCCCGCCCGTCCACGCCGGCGTCGACTACCAGCTCGGCGGCGCCTACACCCCGCCGAAGGGCGTCTCCGTGGTCTCCCGCGACCACACGGCATCTCCCGCCCGTGGGCTCTACAACCTCTGCTACGTCAACGCGTTCCAGGCCCAGCCGGGCGCCGAGGGGGAATGGGACGCCGACCTCCTGCTGCGGGACCGCTCCGGGAAGGTCGTCATGGACGAGGACTGGGGCGAGGCGATGCTCGACATCGGCACCCCGGCCAAGCGCGCGCGGATCGCCGAGAAGGTGGACGACTGGATCGACACGTGCGCCGACAAGGGGTTCGACGCCGTCGAGCCGGACAACTACGACAGCTACACCCGCGCCCCGCGCGGACTGCTGACCGCCGCCGACGCCGAGGCGTTCCAGACCCTGCTCGCCCGCCACGCGCACGCCCGGCACCTCGCCATCGCCCAGAAGAACACCCTCGAACTGGCCAGGGACCGCAAGCGGGTCGGCCTCGACTTCGCGGTGGTGGAGGAATGCGGGCAGTACGACGAATGCGGCTCCTACGTCGACGCGTTCGGCGACCACGTCATCGTCGTCGAGTACACCGCGAAGGGCATGAAACGGGCCTGCGCGGGCTGGGGCGACCGGATCAGCGTCGTCCGACGGGACCTCGACGTCGCCCCGGCCGGCCACGAACGCTACGTACGCGAGACCTGCGACCGCTACTGACGACGAACCGTCAGGGCCGCGCCGGCCGACGCCAGACCCCCGCCCCGAGGGGGCAGGGACCCGCTGCGAGAACTTACGCCATGTTCGCTCAGCTTCTCGCGGCCACGGGTGTGCTCGCCGTCCCGACCACGGTCCCCGGCCCGGACATGGCGGTGGTGACGAAGCGGGCCATCGCCCCGGCCGGCGGGACGGGCTTCGGACGGCGGGCGGCATCACCGCGGGGCTGCTCATCCGGGGCGCGCTCAGCCTCGCCGGTCCGGCCGCCGTGCCGGCGGCGTCCGCCACGGCCTGCACGGCAGTCAAGCTCCTCGGCGCGGCCTACCTGGCCCTCCTCGCAATCCAGGCGCTCCGGCAGAGCCGGCGCGGCCGTGCCGTCACCGCGCCCGCTCTGCCCCTGGCCGGCAACCCGTGGCGGACCGGGCTGGTCGGCAACGTCCTCAATCCGAAGATCGCCGTCTTCTACACGGGCCTGCTGCCCGCTCTCGCACCGTCCGGCTTCTCGCCGCGCGCCGGGACGGCCCCTGCTGGTTCTCGTCCACACCGCCCTCACGATCGTCCGGCTCGGCAGCTGGGTGATGCCGCTTCCCCGAGCCCGTGCCTTCTTCGGCAGGCCCCCCGTACGCCGCGCCCTGGACCGCGTCACCGGTGTCCTCCTGATCGGGTTCGGAATCAGGGTCGCCACCCCTCAGCCCTGAACCCGCATGTCCGGGCATGGCGCCCGGGCGGGCGGCGGCGGGCGCCGAGGGTGCTGCCTCCCCGCTTAGTTCATGACTTGATTTAACTGGTGAGTTTCAACGGTCCGCAAGCCTCGCGCAGTTGGAATCTTTCCGGAGCCCTCTTCTGCCGGATCCCTTGACACCTGGATGACATGCCCTCAACACTCCTCGGCGGGAGAGCGCTCTCCCAACGTCTCCCGGCGCCCCCCCACGTCAGCCCGTCCGACACCACGTCATGGGGGCGCCCGGCGACGGCCTCTGACACCCCACCGTCCAGGAGGAGGTCTCCATGCCACGGAGATCGAAAGGCCTGTCAGCCACGCTGATCACCGGCGCGCTCCTGCTGACCTCGCTCGGCCTCGGCGGCATCGCCGTCAGCGCCGGGCCGCCGGCACCGCACAGCGCCGCCGCACAGTCGTTCGCTGCCACCCACTCCGGTCACGCGATGGCCGCGTCCACGGCCAACTCCCCCGAGGATCCGGACGGCGACGGCTACATCCCCGCCAACCCGCCGGTCACCGGCGTGACGCCGTCCACCCAGGACCCGCCGCACCGCTACTTCCACGAGTTCCAGGCCAACTGTGCGGTCACGCACACCAGGCCGGACGACCCCATCGTCTACCCGCAGCAGCCGGGCAAGTCCCACGACCACACGTTCATGGGCAACACGACGACCGACGCCAACAGCACCACCGCCTCGCTGTCGGCCGGCGGCACCACCTGCAAGGCCCCCGGCGACCTGTCCGGCTACTGGATGCCCACCCTGTACAACGGCGACCAGCAGATCCTGCCCGTCGGCCCTCAGGTCATCTACTACAAGTCCGGTGTCACCGACTACACCAGCGTCCGGCCCTTCCCCAAGGGTCTGCGCTTCGTCGTCGGCAGCCCCCTGCAGAGCGCCGACGAGTTCCGGCACCATCCCGGTTTCGTCGAGGGCTGGGAGTGCGGTGACAGCTACTTCAACACCGAGTTCCCCGCGACCTGCCCCAACCGCGCGGACGTCCAGCTCAACATCCGTTTCCAGGCTCCCAGTTGCTGGGACGGAAAGTACCTCGACACCCCGGACCACAAGAGCCACATGGCCTACCCCGTGGTCAAGCCCGGCACGAACGACAACATGTGCCCGGCCGACCACCCCGTGGCGCTGCCGATGATCGAGTTCAAGATGGCCTTCCCGGTCAACGGCGACATGTCGAAGGTCCGGCTGGCCAGCGGCACGGGCCACAGCTTCCACTACGACTTCTTCAACGCCTGGGACGACCGCACGCTCAAGGCGCTGGTCGACCACTGTGTCGTCGGCGGCCTCCAGTGCGACGCGCGCGGCTACGACGAGACCCACCCGGAGGCGGGCGCCGCGCTCGACGAGCACTACCGACTGCCCTGAGGAGCTCGCGAATGACCCCACGCACCCGCACCCGCACCCGCACCCGCACCCGCACCCGATCCAGCCGTGTCGTGGCACCCCTGACGGCCGGCGTACTGGCCGCCGGATTCCTCGCCGCTCTACCCGCCACCCAGGCCCACGCCGCGGGCAGCGTCGTCAAGGTCACCGGCGGCCAGGGCGCCTGGCAGCTGACGGTGGACGGGCAGCCGTACCAGATCAAGGGCCTGACCTGGGGCCCGAGTGTCTCCGACGCCGAGAAGTACCTGCCGGACCTCAGGTCCATGGGCGTCAACACGATCCGCACCTGGGGCACCGACGCCACCAGCAAGCCGTTGTTCGACTCCGCGGCCGCCCACGGCATCAAGGTCGTCGCCGGCTTCTGGCTGCAGCCGGGCGGCGGTCCCGGCAGCGGCGGCTGCGTCAACTACCTCACCGACACCGCCTACAAGAACCAGGTGCTCGACGAGTTCCCCAAGTGGGTCCAGACCTACAAGGACAACCCCGGCGTGCTCATGTGGGACGTCGGCAACGAATCGGTCCTCGGGCTGCAGAACTGCTACAGCGGCGACGAACTGGAGAGGCAGCGCGACGCCTACACCACCCTCGTCAACGACATCACCCGGAAGATCCACGCCATCGACCCCAACCACCCGGTCACGTCCACCGACGCCTGGGTCGGTGCCTGGCCCTACTTCAAGAGGAACGCGCCCGACCTCGACCTGTACGCCGTGAACTCCTACAACGCGGTCTGTGACATCAAGTCCGCCTGGCAGCAAGGGGGTTACACCAAGCCCTACATCGTCACCGAGACCGGGCCGGCCGGCGAGTGGGAGGTCCCCGACGACGCGAACGGCGTCCCGCTGGAGCCCTCCGACCAGGCCAAGGCCGCCGGCTACACGCGGGCCTGGGGCTGTGTCACCGGGCACCAGGGGGTCGCGCTCGGCGCCACGATGTTCCACTACGGCACCGAGTACGACTTCGGCGGCATCTGGTTCAACCTGCTGCCGGCCGGCCAGAAGCGGCTGTCGTACTACGCGGTGAAGAAGGCCTACGGCGGCGACACCAGCCACGACAACACCCCGCCCGTCATCTCCGACCTGACCGTGGAGGGCGGCGCGGGCCAGGTGCAGGCCGGACGAGACCTCGTCCTCGCCGTGAAGGCCACCGACCCCGACGGCGACCGGATCTCCTACGAGGTCCTCGACAACAGCAACTACATCGACCAGAGCAAGAACCTGGCCTCGCTGCCCTTCACCGACCTCGGCGGCGGCCGCCTGAAGTTCACCGCGCCCGACCGTCCGGGCGTCTGGAAGGTGTACGTCAAGACGACCGACGGCAAGGGCAACGTCGGGGTCGAGACCCGCTCGATCCGGGTCGTGCCGCCGGTCCCGTCCGGCACCAACGTGGCACGGGGCAAGCCCGCCACCGCCTCGTCGTACCAGGCGAGTTACGGTGACTGCCCCTGCACCGCGGCCAACGCGGTCGACGGCAACCAGAGCACGCGATGGGCCAGTGACTGGAGCGACCCCCAGTGGCTCCAGGTCGACCTCGGCACCCGCACCACGTTCCGGCACGTCCAGCTGTCCTGGGAGGCCTCGTACGCCAAGGCCTACACCATCCAGACCTCCGACGACGGCCAGAACTGGCAGACCGTGCGCACCGTGTCCGACGGCAACGGCGGGATCGACGACTTCGACGTCACCGGCACCGGCCGTTACGTCCGCGTCAACGGCACGGCGCGGGGCACCGGTTGGGGCTACTCGCTGTACGAGTTCGGCGTCTACGCCTGACCGAGGCAGCTCTCCCGGAGCGGCGACCCCGCTCCGGGAGAGCGCTCTATTGCGGGATTCGCAGGTCCGTTAGGGTGCCTGCATGAGCAGACGGGCCCCGACGCTGGAGGACGTCGCCCGGGAGGCCGGTGTCTCCCGGGCGACCGTTTCCCGCGTCGTCAACGGCATCCGGAACGTGGATCCGGAGATACAGGAGGTGGTCCGCGGGGCCATCGAGCGGACGGGTTACGCGCCCAACCGGGCCGCCCGTTCCCTGGTGATCCGGCGGGCCGAGACCGTCGCCCTGGTGGTGTCCGGCGCCGGCGACACCACGGACGCCGGCCAGAACGCGTTCGCCACCTCGGTGTTCGCGGACCCCTTCTTCGGACGGGTCGTCAGCGGGATCGTCGGCTTCCTGCGCCCCCGCTCGATGCACCCCGTCCTCATGTTCGCGGAGTCCGCCCAGGCCCGGGAGGAGGTGCTGACCTACCTGCGCCAGGGACGTGCAGACGGCGCCCTCGTGGTCTCCACCCACGCGGACGACCCGCTGCCCGCCCTCATCGCCGACGCCCGGCTTCCGGCGGTGCTCTTCGCCCGCCCCTCCCGTCCGGTCCGGCTCAGCTACGTGGACCTGGCGCACCGGGACGGCGGACGCCTCGCCGCGGAGCACCTGCTCGCGCGCGGCTGCCGCCGGCCCGCCACGGTCTGCGGCCCCCTGGACGTGGCGGCGAGCCAGGAGCGGCTGGCCGGCTTCCGTGACACGCTGGCCCGCCACGGCCACCCCTGTGTTCCGGTCGCCGAGGGCGGGTTCACCCTGGACAGCGGTCTCGCGGCCATGTCGGACCTGCTGGCCCGCCACCCCGACACGGACGGTGTGTTCGCCGCCAACGACCTCATGGCGCAGGGTGCCTGCCAGATCGTACGGGAGCACGGACGGCGGGTGCCCGAGGACGTCGCGGTCGTCGGCTTCGACGACTCCGGCATCGCCGTGACCTGCCGGCCCCGGCTGACCACGATCCGCCAGCCGGTCGAGGAGATGGCGGCGGAGATGGCCCGCCTGCTCGACGAGCACATCCACGGCGTACGCACCGAAGCGACGTCGGTCATCTTCGATCCGGAACTGGTGGTGCGCGACTCGGCCTAGCGCCGGGTGGAGGCGGACGGGTGCCGGGCGTGGTCGGGGCGTCGACCGACGGCTCGTCCGGTCCGGGAACCCTGCCACCGGCGCCGTGATCCGCCGGACCGCACGCGCTACTCGTCGAGGAACCGGTACGCCTCGCCCAGGGCCCGGATCACCACGGTGCCGTCGCGGACCTGCCACTCACTCATGCCGTCGACCTCGTGGCTGACGACGAAGAGACCGGTGATCAGGTCGTTGTCGTCGTCGGAGGCAGGAATACGCGCCACGCTCCGCAACCGCTCCAGAAACCAGTCGACGGACTGAGCACGCATCTGGGCCCCGAAGAAGACCCAGTTGACGAAGTTGTACTGCCGCGGGGGAAAGGCCCAGCCACCGCTGTACGTCCGGTCAGGATCGTCCGATCCGACGATCTCCCTGACCTGGGCGAGTTGCCGGTCATCGCACTGCAGCCAACCCCTGGCGTCGACGAAGACACCCACGACGACCACTCCCCCCACGTTCCACACGCCGTCCGGGCCGGCCCGCCGCCCCGTCGGCACGATAGAGGCGACCGGATCGTTCGAGCAATGCGTTTCGGCCCGCGCGGGAGAACCGCACGATCCTTCGCGGCGGCCGGCGGGCCGGCGGCGTGGCGGCGCGCTCCGGCGCCGTGTCCGGGCCGTCGCCCGCGGGCACCACCTCGCCTTGGGCGCTCAGTTGCCGACCTCGGCCGGCCGCGCGTCGAAAGGCGGCTCCTGTGGCCCCGCGACGCCCCTGGCGCATGACCTCGTGCAGACCCCCTAGGCGTACCGACCAGTCGGTACTACCCTCTGGCCACGCTCTCGGAGCCGGGCCGCCGCAGTGCCCGTCGCACCGACGCGAAACGCCCGGTTTCCGGGTATCCCTGGGAGGAGCCGCATGTCCGCTGCCACGACACCGTCCGACGCCGACAGACCCGCGCCCGATGTCCCCTCCGCGGACACCCGCGGCCCGATGGCCCGGCTGTACCGCCGCGAACTGACGGACTACCCGCCCACCGGCCGCCGCATGGCCTACCTCGCGATCGTGGTCGTCACCACGGTCGTCCTGTACTACATGCTGTACATCCAGTACGCGGTGGCGACGTCGATCATCACGCACTTCGACATGACGTACCGCTACTTCATCTGGGTCTCGGTGATCGGCAACGCGGTCGGGGCCTTCGCCTCGCTGGTGGCGGGCCTGGCGGACCGCTGGGGCCGGGCGAATCTGGTGGTCTACGGGCTGTTGGTCGCCGCGCTCCTGGTCTTCTTCGGGCTGCCGAACGCGGCGAACAAGACCACCTATCTGGTGCTCTTCGCGCTCGTCAGCTTCATCGAGGGCATCGTGCTGGTCGCCACCCCCGCACTGATCAGGGACTTCTCCCCGCAGCTCGGCCGGGCCACCGCGATGGGGTACTGGACGATGGGCCCGGTCATCGGCTCCCTGGTGGTCACCACCGTCACCAGCAACACCCTCGACAGCGCCAGCTGGCAGGACGAACTGCGCTATTCGGCGATCGCCGGGTTCGTCGTCTTCGTCGTCGCGGTCTTCGCGCTGCGCGAGCTGTCCCCGGCGCTGCGCGACCAGATCATGGTGACGCTGCGGGACCGGGCGCTGGTCGAGGCACGCGCCAAGGGGCTGGACACCGAGGCGCTGCGCCGCGGCGAGTGGCGGCAGATGATGCGCCTGGACGTACTGGGCTCGGCCTTCGCCATCGCCGTGTTCCTGCTGCTGTACTACGCGGCGGTCGGCAACTTCGTCGTCTACTTCTCGACCGTGTTCGGCTACAGCGAGCAGCGCACCAACGCGCTGGCCAACTGGTACTGGGGGGCGAACGCCATCGCCCTGGTCCTGGTCGGCCTGCTCTCGGACCGGCTGAAGGTGCGCAAGCCCTTCATGATCGTCGGCGCGGTCGGCTCGATCGTGGTGACCGCGGTCTTCGCCACCCGCGCCACCCACCTGACGACCGGCTACTACACCTTCGCGTGGCTGTTCATCGGCATCGGCGTCTTCAGCGGCATCGCCTACGCGCCCTGGATGGCGAGCTTCACCGAGACGGTGGAGAAGCACAACCCGGCGGCCACCGCGGCGGGTCTGGCGGTGTGGGGCTGGACCGTGCGCATCGTGGTCGCCGTCTCCGCCGCCTTCATCCCGGTGCTCGTCACCTCCGTGACCCCCCTCGTGGAGCACGGTGCCGAGGTCAAGGCCGCCTCGGCGCAGGCCGCGCCCGCGCTGGCCGTCGTCAACGCGCACCCGGAGCTCTTCGCCGAGATGAACAAGTACCCGCCGGGCAAGGTGCCGCCCGCGCTGGGCGCCCGCGCCGTCCAGGAGGTCGGCGCGGAGAACCTCGCCGTCGTGAAGAAGGCGGGGCCGCAGCTGAAGCTGTTGCAGGAGTACGGCGCCAAGGTCGAGAAGGCGTCGAAGGACGGCCCCGGCGAATGGCGCACCTGGTGGTGGATCTGCGTCGGCGGCCAGGTGCTCTTCCTGCCCTTCGTCTTCGTGATGGCAGGTCGCTGGAGCCCCAGGAAGGCGCGCATGGACGCCGAGGCGCACGAAGCCGCCGTCAACCGCGAACTGGCCGCGCTCGCCACCGCCGAGGAGTGACAGGACAATAGACCCGGCACCGGCCGCCCCGTACGGGGCGGCCGGGATCACCCGGCAGGAGCCGCCCGGTGGATGAGGCACGGATCAGCCGGGGCGCCTCGCGAACCGCGTCCTGGCCTCGACGACGGACGACCGAGACACCCTGTTTGCTCCACGAAGAGGAGGAACGTCGCGTTGTCAGTGGCGGACGGCAGTATGCACGTCATGACAACACCTGCAGCACAGATCGTGGATGCCGTCGCCTACGCGCGGGCGGTCCAGGAGGCCGTCGGGGCGGCCGCCGCGTACTACGCGGGCGGCACGTCGCCGCTGGACGACGACGCCTACGACCGGTTGGTGCGCTCGATCGCCGGGTACGAGGCCGGACACCCCGAGCAGGTGCTGCCCGACTCCCCCACCGGGAAGGTGGCCGGCGGCGCGGTGGAGGGCGATGTCCCGCACACGGTGGCGATGCTGAGCCTGGACAACGTGTTCGCCGCTTCGGAGTTCACCACCTGGACCGAATCGCTGGCCCGTCGGATCGGGCGCGAGGTCACCCGCTTCCACGTCGGCCCGAAGCTGGACGGCCTCGCGATCGCCGCCCGCTACACCGACGGCCGCCTCACCCGGCTGATCACCCGCGGGGACGGGACGGCCGGGGAGGACGTCTCGCACGCGATCGGCACCGTCGAGGGGCTGCCCGAGCGGCTGGCCGAGCCGGTCACCGTGGAGGTGCGCGGCGAAGTCCTGATGACGACAGGCCAGTTCGAGTACGCCAACGAGGTGCGCACCGAGCACGGTGGGCTGCCGTTCGCCAATCCGCGCAACGCGGCGGCGGGCACGCTCAGGGCCAGGGAGCGCCTCTACACGGTGCCGATGACGTTCTTCGGCTACGGGCTGCTGCCCCTGCCCGGCACCGACCCGGAGCTCGCCGACCGGCTGACCGCGTCCGCGCACAGCGACCTGATGCACCTGGTCGCCGAGCTCGGCGTGCACACCAGCGCCCGCACCGCCGTCCCGGACTCCGTCGCCGAGTCCGTGGCGGAGGTCCTGGCCCGGGTGCAGGACATCGCCGCGGTCCGGGCCGGCCTGCCGTTCGCGATCGACGGCATCGTCGTCAAGGCCGAACTCGCCGCCGACCGGCAGGCCGCGGGCTCCGGCTCGCGCGCGCCCCGATGGGCGATCGCCTACAAACTCCCGGCCGTGGAGAAGATCACCCGGCTGCTGGCGGTCGAGTGGAACGTCGGCCGCACCGGCGTCATCGCCCCGCGCGGCGTCCTGGAACCGGTCGTCATCGACGGTTCCACCATCACCTACGCCACCCTGCACAACCCGTCCGACATCACCCGTCGCGACCTGCGCCTGGGTGACCAGGTCATGGTCCACCGCGCCGGCGACGTCATCCCCCGCATCCAGGCCCCCGCCGCCCACCTGCGCACCGGCGACGAACAGCCCATCGCCTTCCCCGAGACCTGCCCGCGCTGCGGATCCGGCATCGACAGAAGCCAGGAACGCTGGCGGTGCACGCAGGGCCGCAACTGCCACCTGGTCGCCTCGCTCTCCTACGCCGCCGGCCGCGACCAGCTCGACATCGAAGGCCTCGGCCACACCCGCGTCGTCCAGCTCGTCGACACCGGGCTCGTCACCGACCTCGCCGACCTGTTCACCCTCACCCGCGAACAGCTCCTCGGCCTGGACCGGATGGGTGACACCAGTACCGACAACCTCCTCGCCGCCATCGCCAGGGCCACACGGCAGCCGCTGTCACGCGTCCTGTGCGCGCTCGGGGTGCGCGGCACCGGCCGCTCCATGTCCCGGCGCATCGCCCGCCACTTCGCCACCATGGACAACATCCGTGCCGCGGACGCCGAAGCGATGCAGCAGGTCGACGGCATCGGCGTGGAGAAGGCACCCTCGATCGTCGCCGAACTGGCCGAACTCGCGCCGCTCATCGACAGACTCGCCGCCGCGGGCGTCAGCATGAGCGAACCCGGCGCCACTCCGCCCGCGCCCGCCGATGCCGCGGACTCCGACCACGCGGCACCCGCGGCGGCCGCGACGGCGGCGGGCCCGCTGGCCGGGATGGCCGTGGTCGTCACCGGCGCGATGACCGGAGTCCTGGAGAAGCTCTCCCGCAACGAGATGAACGAACTGATCGAACGGGCGGGAGGGCGTTCCGCCTCCAGCGTGTCCAAGAAGACCGCCCTCGTCGTCGCCGGTGCGGGCGCGGGCTCCAAGCGGGCCAAGGCCGAACAACTCGGCATCCGGCTCGCCACACCCGACGAGTTCGCCGCGCTCGTCTCCGCCCTCCTGAGCTGAACCGTCGATCACTGACGGGGCCCCGGCCGGCGCCGGGCCCCGTGGCGGCGGTGCCGCGGTCGGCGCGGTGCGAAGGTCAGGTGCGACGCGGCGAGCCTCGTTCACTCTCCTGAATCGTTGCCACACCTATTGACCCCACTTCGGAGCCCGGATTACGGTTCCCGAGCCCACCGTCATTGAAAC
Organism: Streptomyces sp. NPDC059224; assembly: GCF_042754285.1. Classification (NCBI taxonomy): domain Bacteria; kingdom Bacillati; phylum Actinomycetota; class Actinomycetes; order Kitasatosporales; family Streptomycetaceae; genus Streptomyces; species Streptomyces sp. NPDC059224. Next base: position 87,560 of record NZ_JBHZAN010000021.1, on the reverse strand, counting down.
GATTCAACCGATGGCGGCCCGCCTACAAGGCCCTCTTCCTGGAGGGCGACTTCTTCTACGGCTCCAGCCCGACGCTGGCCGTCGCCGACGCCCGCAGGCTGCTCGCGTTCGCCCGCGCGGGACTGCCCACCGTGCTGTTCGGCGCCTTCGACCAGGCTCTCACGCCGGGCCTTCCCGACGACGGCGAGAGCGCCGAAGTGCGGTCGCTCACCGCGCGGTTGCTGGCCCTTCCGAACGTCCGCCAGGTCACCGACAAGACCCTGGTCGGTGCGGCCTTCGAGGACCTCGGGGTGACGTCCGACGTCTCCTACAGCGTCTCCTCGACACTCCTCAACGCGCACCGCGCGACCGACGAAGCCGACTTCTACTACTTCTGCAACGGCAAGCACGCCGAGACCGTCAAGCCGGCGGTGGCCGCCATCGACCACGACGTGACGGTGCACAGCACCGCGCGCTCCGGTTCCGGCGCCGTCCCCTACCTCCTGGACCCCTGGACCGGCCGCGTCACGCGGCTCGCCGAGTACGCCCAGGACGACGACGCGTTCACCTTCCGGGTGACCCTCCAGCCCGGTGAGACCCTGATGGTCGCGCTGGCGCGGCCCGCCGTGTTCGGGGACCGGACCGGTGCCCGTCCGCACGCGGTCGCCACCGACGCGGACAGCGTGCGCTTCGCGGACGGCTCGCTGACCGTGCGCGCGACGACGGCCGGCACGTACACCACCACCCTGTCCGACGGCCGCACGGTCACCGCGAGGATTCCCGAGGTGCCGGCGCCTCTCACCCTCGACCAGTGGACCCTGTCCGTCGACGACTGGCGGCCCGGCGCCGACGCCGACAGCACCGAGATCGTCGGACACACCCTCCCGCTGGACGGGCTGCTGCCCTGGTCGCAGATCCCGGAGCTGGCCGACGTCGGCGGCATCGGCCGCTACCGGACGACCGTCACGCTGCCGAGGACGCGGTCGTCCTCGACGGGCGCCCTGCTGCGGCTGGGGAGCGTCACCGACACCTGCCGGGTCACCGTCAACGGCGTCCGGCTGGACCCGGTCGACCGCCTCAACCCCGTGGCCGACCTCGGCGGCCACCTCCGCGCGGGCTCCAACACGCTCGAAGTCGAGGTCGCAGTCCCGCTGTTCAACCGCCTGCGGGTCAGCAACCCCACGGTGTTCGGAACGGCGACACGCCAGGCCTACGGCCTCGTCGGCCCGGTCCGACTCGTCCCCTACGCCGAGCAGACCGTGTCGTGAACAAGCCGGGGACAGGGGCCGCGGGCGCTCGGTAGCCGTACCCGCCGGCTGAACTCCCCGGATTCCGCCTGGCCTACGATGTCGCGGTGAAGTTCGTGATGGTGCCGGGGGGCTGGCAAGGCGGGTGGGTGTTCGACTCGGTGGCCGCCGAGTTGAACCGAGACGGTCACCAGGTCGAGGCGGTGACCCTGTCGGGATTGGAGTTGGACGGTCCGGTTGATGCGGACCGTCCGCCCAATCTCGACACTCACATCGACCAGGTGGCCGAGATCGTGGAGAGCAGCGACGGCACGCCGCTCGCTCTGTGCGGACACAGTTACGGCGGGATGGTGATCGCCGGTGTCGCGGACCGGCTCGGCGACCGCCTCGACCAGCTCGTCTTCATCGACGCCTACGTCCCGGAGGACGGGGATTCGTGTTGGTCTTTGACCAGCGACGGTTTTCGGGAGTTGTTCGTGGCCGGCGCGCGCGGCGACGGCCGGTGGGTCGCGGTTCCCGACGGGCTCGACCCTCGCGCGCGACCGCACCCCATGGCGAGCTTCGTCCAGTCGGTCAGGCTGGGAGGCGACCCCGGCCACGCGCTCGGCCGGACGTTCATCAGTGGTGGCGCATGGGCGGGCAGCCCGTTCGTGACCCTGACGGAACGGCTCCGGGAGGACTCGGACTGGCAAGTCCACGAGATTCCCGTCGGCCACAACATCGCCCGCCGCGACCCGCACGGCCTCGCCGCGGTTCTCCGCGCCTTGCCGCCGGGCTCCGCCTGATCCACAGCCGGTCGCCCCGGCGTCAGTCCAGGGTCTGCGTCAGTTCGCTCCGGCCGGGTGTGTGAACGAGACGGCCGTACGCCCCGTTGACGATCGGCATGTAGGGCGGGACGTGGCCGCACTCGATGTCGGCGACGATCGGCACGTTCAGGGAGCCGAGCGCGTCGAGGACGGCCTCGTGCTGGCTGAGGGAACGGTTACCGGGTGCGTGGGTCCGGCCGACGAGCACCGCGTTCGCGTGGTCGAAGAACCCGGCGAGCCTCATGCCATGCAGGTTCCGGCAGATGGTGAAGGCATCGTCGCCGGCCGCCTCCACGTACACGAGGAGTCCGTCCGGTGACTCCTCGAGGGCGAAGGCCGAGACGTCCAGGCAGGCCGTCCCGGCGAGATTGCACAGTGTTTCGATGCAGCCGCCGATCAGTCTCCCCTCGGCCTCGACGTCACCGCTCCCGTCGAGCCGGGTCCAGGCACCCGCGGAGTCGAGCGTGTACTCGCGTACGTCGGGGAAGGCCGCGAAGTCGTCGAAACCGCTGGTCCGGTGGCGACCGGGCGGGGTCTGGGTGAACCGGTGCCCCGGGGGTGCCGCGACGATGTCGAGCCACGGCCGCAGTCCGTCGGGCACTCGGTAGGGCGTGTCCATGAGGTTGTTGCCATGGAGGGTCGCCGTCCGGGTGAGCAGGGTCATCGGCGTGATCAGGGTCGACATGTCGGAGAATCCGACCAGCCAGGTGGGCTCGGCCTCCCGCAGCCTGTCCCAGTCGAGCAGCGGCAGGAGGTCGATCGCGGTCTCCCCGCCCCACGGCGGGACGACGGCTTTGACGGTGGGGTCGGTCAGCATCGCCATCAGTTCGCCCGCGCGCTCGGCGGCCGGCGCACTGACGTGCCCGGAGCCGTCCATGCACCGGCCGACGACGACCTCGTACCCGCGGTCCCGGACGTGCCGGACGGCGACATCGAGACGCGCACGGAGTTCCGTCGGGACCCCGCTCGACGGCGAGGTGACACCGACACGGTCACCGGGACGCAGGGGCGACGGGTAACGAATGGCCATGCGCCGGATTCTGGCACGGTGCCCTACCCGTGCGGCACCGAGTTCCCCGCGCCCCGAACGGTCAGTAGCCGACGGTGAATCGCTCACCGATGTGCTGTGGCCGTTCGATCTCGTCGAGCAGGGCCACCGCGTAGTCCTCCGCGGAGATGCGGCTGCTGCCGTCCTCGGCCACGATCAGGTCTTCGGTGGCGGTGCGGTAGGTGCCCGTGCGCTCGCCCGGTTCGATCGTCGCGGCAGGGCTGAGCGACGTCCACCTCACATCGTCGACGGTGCGGCAGTAGTCCAGGGCGTCCCCGTGGGCGTGCATGATCTGAAGCAGGAACTCCGGCAGACCCTCCGCGTCCCAGACCTGCGAGCCGTCCGGGTTGCGCAGGGAACCGGCACCGCCGACCAGGATGAGCCGCGGTGCGCCGGCGCCCAGCGTGCGGATACCTGCGACGAGGGATTCGGCGCTGGGCTTGATGGTGGCGATGTGGCCCGGCCCGTCACCTCCGCCGACCGCGCTGACGACGGCACTCTGTCCCCCGGCATGCGCGGCGACGGACTCCGGGTCCAGAACGTCCCCGGTGACCACCGTCAGGCCGGCGTCGTCCCGGTCGATCTTCGCCGGGTCACGGACGACGGCGGTGACGCTGTGGCCGCGACGGAGCGCCTCGTCCAGGATGCGGGATCCGAGGGTGCCGGTGGCACCGAACAGGGCGATCTTGGACATGCGAGTCTCCTGTTCCCGTTGGTCGTCACTGGGCCCGCACACTAGTGAGACCACTCGCCACAGGCCTGCCGCATCGGCTCGCCCCGGACGAACATGACCCCATCGGACGACACCGTCCGACCAGGTGGGGAGTGGGACCGGTGACACGGACCCGCCGCCGGCCGCACGTCACACCGGGGTCGGGCGCCGGACCGTCTAGAATCGAACACATGAACGAGTTGCCGCCTGATCCTCCGCGCCTCCGGGCGATCCTGGCGCACCTCGACAAGCAGATCGCCGACACCGAGACCGTCGCCACCTACCTGCGTCTACAGCGCGGTGCCGTCCTGGCCGCGATCTCCCGCACCGAACGCAAGGCGGTCCCACGCCCCGCGCCCCCCGCGCCCCAGCGACCCCCGGCCCCGGCCACCCGCCGCGACTCCGGCGGCCGCCCGACGACCCGCTACATCGTCGAACGGCCCGCGAGCGCCTCGAAGACCGCGCTCGTCCACACCGGTGACTGCACCAAGGGGCTCACGGCCAGCCGTCCCATCGAGGCCGACGTCGCCCGCGAGGTGCTCACGAACGACCCCAAGGGCTTCCAGGCCTGCGGTGCCTGCCACCCGGACACCGAACTGGGCATCGACACCGCATGACCGGTCAGGACCGGTGCCTCCTTGCCGCCCCGCGCGCCCGTCAACGGGCGACCGCGTCCTCCACGGTCGGGCGGACATCCAGGACGGTGTCCGCTCCCGTCAGTTCCAGGACCCTCGCCAGCGGCGGGGCGGGCCTGGCCACGCGGAGCACAGCCGTCCGGTTGAAGTGCAGCAGCAGGTTCAGGACGGTCGAGTCCGCGAAGGTGAGGCCGGCGGCGTCCAGCACCACCTTGTCGTGCGTCCGTGCTCCGGCCTCCAGCGCCGCCGCCAGGGCCGAGGTCGAATTCAGGTCGAAGGCGCCGAACACGGCGACCACCCACGCGTCGCCGTGTTCGCACTGGACCACCCGGGGCAGCGATCCCGCATGCGCCGTGGTCGGATCCTGCCGCCTGTCCTCGCCATCCGCGGAACTCATGCCGGTGAGTATGTCGTGAAGATCTCGCCCGCGCGAGAGAACGGCACCAGCTCGAAGAGACATGCGTCCGGCCCGTCACCACCGCGGAACGGGGTGTCGGGCCGGGCTGGGTCAAAAGCACCGGGAGCGCCGGCGAACCCGGCTCAGGACCGGGTCGCCGACGGGTGGGTCAGTGGCGGTTGGGAGTGCTGTTGCGGTGGCCGCCGTTGCGGTGGCCGTGGCGGTGGCCCCAGCTGACCTGGTCGACGATGCGGGCATGGTCGTTGCGCAGGGTCGCGGTGTCGTTGTGGTCGTCCCAGGCGTAGCCGCGGCGGTCCTGGTAGACGTCGCGGGCGTTGTCGCGGCCGCCCCGGTGTGGACGCGGACGGTGGCCCGTCCTTCCAGACGGACGTGGCGGAAGGTGTAGCGGCGGCCGTCCCCGCCGGTCAGGGTCCAGTGGTCCAGGTTCACCGTCCGACGGGTGGCGTTGGTGATGTCCACCCACTCGTTGTTCAGGGAGCGGTTGGAGCGGTCGTCGCGTCCCGGGGAGTCGTACTGCACCTTGCTGATCACCACGTCGCCGTGCGGGCGGGCGCCCGGACGGCCGTCGGCGGCGGCGGGCAGGGCGAGCGCGCCCACGGCGGCAGCGGCCACGGCAGCGGCGGCGGTCAGACGGCGGGCGGTCACGGACACGGACACGAGGTCCCCCTTCCCGGAGCCGGCACACCCGGGGCGGGCGACGGGAACGTCGCAGGCCACCCGGGGTGCGTGGTGCGGGTCGGCGGCCGGTCGGCCGCACACCCACACCACCCAGGCCGTCACCCGAAAGTGAGCAACAACGGGAGCGACCGGGCGGGGCCGGGGCTTGGACGGTCGCGGTCGTCGGAAAGTCCGCACGGAAGCGAGAGCGGCGGGATGTTCGCGAAGTGGGCGGAACGTCCAGCGGGATGGTCATCCCGCCCGCCCTGAACCGGTACCTGTGGTCAGAGCAGTCGCCGGATGTCACCGCGCACCCGGTAGAAGCCGCCGGCCGCCGTGTGCAGGGAGTCCACGACGTAGCGGGCCCCGGGTTCGCGTATGGCGTGCGGGAACTGGACGTTCAGCGACTGGTCGAAGCCCTCCGACACGACGTGCACCCGGACCCGGCCCGACTCCTGGACGCACTCCACGACGATCGCCCCGGTCGGCGGCTGCGCGACGGTGGCCACCGCGCTCACGGTCGTGGCGGGCGCGTGGGCCGGCATCGCCGCGGCCAGCTTGACGTCCCGCGGCACCGGCACCGTGCCCCGCTGGGCCGCCGTCACGGCCGCTTCGCTCGCGTCCACGCAGACCAGCGAGCCGTCGGTGGTCACCAGGTAGAGCCGCTCGTCGTGGTACTGCATCGACAGCGCCGAGCCGTCGCCGGTGCCCAGCTTCCACAGCCGGGTGCCGTCCTGGTCGAAGCAGTAGACGGACGAGGACGCGTCACCGGCGAACACGAACCGCCCGCCGGGCGAGGTGGCGCACGAGTACACGGCGCTGTCGCAGGTGTACGTCGCCTCGATCGCGCCGGTCGCCTTCGAGAGCCGCTGGACCGCCTTGTGGGCGGTGCCCGCGTACACCACGTCGCCCTCCTGCCAGCCGAACAGCACCCCGCCCTTGGTGGGCGTGTGCCACAGCTCCCGGCCGCCGTCGGGGGCGTAGGCCGTGACGCCCCTGCTGTGGCCGTGGTAGACGGCATGTCCGTCGGCGCGGACCATCCAGGCCTGCTCGCCCTGGCTGCGGCGGGCCCACTGGTGCTCGTCCTCGTGGTCGATGACGGTGAGCCGGCCGTCGCGGTCGGAGACGTCCAGCACGCCCTCGTGGATGTCCAGCCAGAAGATGTCGACGTCCGCGGCGATGTCGTAGGCCACGAACGGCAGCTTCGAGGACAGGTCGTACACCTTGCCGTCGTCACAGCCCGCGTAGATCCAGAAGTCGTCGGCGACCAGGCACTTCACGCCGTCCGGGAGGCTGAAGCGGGCCAGCACGCCGCCCTCGTGGTCCAGGTTGTACACATCGCCCGACTGGTTGCCGACCCAGCAGCGGTCGTCGTCGACGTGGATGCCGAACGCGGCGGAGCCGGTGCGGAAGCGCCACAGCACGGGCGCGGCGGAGCGCGCGGTGGAGGGGGCCGACGCGACCTGACGCCGGGTCACCGAGCGTGGCGCGCGTACTCCCCGCACGGCCGGGGCGTATCCCTTGCGGACCTTCTCGCCGACCTTCTTCGCGGCCGCGGCCCGTGCCTTGTCCACCGTCGCGAACGTCGTCGTCTGTGTCTGCCCCTCGGCACCGATCCGGCCGTACCGCACCGTCACCACCAGGTCGGCGACGGACACCTCGTAGAACTTGTGCGCGGCGCCGTCTTCCTGGGACAGCTCCAGGTACGTCGTCGACACTGCAGCAGAACCGGTGGACATGGCAGACCAGACCCCTCCCGTCACGGATCCGCCGTTGATCCGGCGAATCCCACTGGTCAAACCGTAGTCGGCGGCACTGACAACGGCCTTCGTGCGCCCGCTCGGTACCGGCCCCGCTCGCTCGCGCCGTCTAGGCGCCCGTCCCGGCCGTCGCCTCGTCGTCGTGGGATTCCGCCGCGTGCGGGATCACGGGGCGGTGCACCGTCAGGTTCTCGACCCGGTAGGAGAGTTCGGTGGTCTTGGGGTCGGGGCGGGGGTGGTAACGGCCGGCGCAGACGGAGAGGCTGACGATGAGGTGCGCGTACCAGCCGGATCCGACACCCCGTCCGTCGGCGAAGACCTGGGTGCCGTTCAGCGCCCAGAGGACACTGCGCCGGCCGAAGGTCACCCCGAGGTCGACGGCCCCGCCCGGACGCACCGCCGGGTGGTGAAGGTAGGTGTGTCCCTGACCGACGTGGTTGGTGAGCTCCAGCAGATCGGGGTTGTCGGGGTGGTACTCGAAGACGTCGACCTCGTTTCCGCCGTCCCGCCAGGTCCAGATCGCCGGCCAGGCGCCCAGCCCGGTGGGGAGGCGGACCCGCGCCCGGAGCTGGTCACCGGTGCGGACCGTGAAGCCCTCCTCGCTTCCCTCGGTGGTCAGCAGGCCGGTGTTCCACCAGCCGTCGGTCCTGCGGGTGGCGCGGAACGTGCCGGTGCGGCAGTAGGCCGCATCCGAGGTGAGGTAGTCCAGTTTGTTGTCGTCGGGGTTGGTGGGGCCGCCGCCGGGATAGGCCCAGGAGCGTCCGGCCACCCATTGCCGGGCGGAGGTGAAATCGGCCGTGAAGACGACGTCGCTCACGTGCGTGCTCCCTCGGTGGACACGGCGTCGGATGCCGCTGTGCTGCCCGGCCCGGCGGCCGGCCATGCGGTGGCCGCCGGTCCCCCGGTGATCCTCGCACCTGGGCGTGAAGGGGCAACCGTCCGCGTTCGAACCGCTTCACGGCATACGAACACGTTCTCCTGCCGGGCAGGCGACGGCCACCGCGGCTCTCACGCCGGTGGGAGGACGTGGCCGGGATCGTGCGCGGGGTCGTACGGTCCGGCGCCGCGGACCGTACGACCCCGGGGTCACCGGTGACCGCGCGGTGTCACCCGCCCGCCCTCGGTGGTCAGCGCTCCTCCTCCTGGCCCAGACCGAGACCGGTCGACCAGGACGTGACGTACACACCGCCCTTGTAGATGTCGGTCGTACCGGGGAAGAGGAAACTCGTCGCGCGGCTGCTGCCGTCGGGCATGGCGAGCTTCAATCCGCTGACCTGCACCTTGTTCTCCGGTGCGTCGGGGACCGAGTAGGCGATGGTCGTGTGCAGCGGCGAGTCGGAGCGCAGCACGAGGGTGCCGCCGCGGCCGTTGACGGTCACCGGGAGCTTGTGGGTCTCGTCCGGCGGCGAGCTGAAGGTGATCAGCGGGGTGTCGCTGAGGGTGCAGGTGATGCCGTCGTGTGCGAGGAGCGTCAGGTCGAAACTGCGGTGGCTGAGTCCGTAGGAGTAGCCGCCGAAGTAGAACGAGACGTTGTTGGTGGAGCACGGTTTGACGGATGGCTTGGCCGATGGCTTGGCGGGGCTGGCGCTCGCCATCGCGGAGCCGGCCAGGAGCATGGCGGACAGCGCCGCCGCGACGGCCGTGGCCCGAGTCCTTCGACGCATGGGGACGGGTCCTCTCGTTTCTCGTCGGTGGAAGCAGAATCGGTGGTGGCGGAAGAGGTGGGTCAGAACGCGCCCAGGCCGTGGGGCATGCCGATTCCGGTCAGCCCGTCCCAGCCCTTGCCGGCGTTGCACAGCGACGCGCTGGTCCCGGGATAGTCGGCGCACTGCCGGTAGTCCTCGTTGTTCCCGCCGGTGACGTCCGTGAAGTCGGACTGCGGGGCCTTGTAGAGGGTGTTGGGACCCTGGACGGCGGCCAGGTGGCCGGCCCGGGCGTACAGGCCCGCTATGTAGGGGGCGGAGGCGCTCGTACCGCCCACGATGGTCCAGTCGTCGGGCTCGCCGCTGCTCGGCGCGTAGGTGTCGTAGACGGCCAGACCGGTCGCCGGGTCGGCGTCCGCGGACACGTCGGCGGCGGCCCGGTGGTGACCGCAGGCGGCGGTGGCGGACTTCGGCTGCCCGGTGGCCGCGGCGAAGCGGGTCTCGCAGCCGCTGCCGGCGGCCCACCAGCCCGTCGCCGGAGCGTCGGCGGGCAGGGTGACACCACCGACCGCGGTCACCGAGGGCAGGTCGGACGGCCATGACTGGTGGATGCCGCCGTTGAAACCGGAATCTCCGGTGGACGCGGTGATCGCGACGCCCTTGTGCCGGAGAGCCTTCAGGTAGGCACCGCTCGTGTTGGTCACGTCCGCGGTGTATCCGTAACTGATGCTGATCGCCGAGGCTCCCTCGGCCACCGCCGTGTCGACCGCCTTGGCGAAGTCACCGGTGGACACGTCGTTGTCGTCCTCGCCGTCCTGCCAGGGCACGGAGATCTCCAGCAGGTGGCAGGTGGGGCAGGCGGCGGAGGCCGCGTCGAGGTCGAGCGAGGTCTCCAGGGCGACGTCCTCCTCCAGTGCCGCCCCGGCCCCGCTCCTCTGCGGTGCCGGCTGCTTGCCACCGGTGTAGTTCTTCAAGGTCAGACAGCCGGACGCGGTGCCGCAGGCGGGCAGCCCGAAAGCGGCGCGGTAGGTGGCCAGATCGGAGGCCAGGGTGGCGTCCACACCCGCGTCGATGATCGCGATGGTGGCGGTGCTCTTCGACTTCGCGGGCAGGCCGTAGGCCTTGGCGAGGTCGCTCGGACCGTAACCGGCGGGCGCGGAGGCGCGCAGCGGGGTGGCGCTGCCGGTCTTCACCGTGACGACCTGGGCCGCGCACCGCGGACATACGCTGCGCACGCCGTGCGCGGCCAGCAGGGACCCGGACCGCACCTCCTGACGCAGCCGCACCACCGGGTCGCCGCCGTCGGTGACGGCGGCCGTCCGGGCGGTCCCGGCGTCGGCCGTCGGCGCCGCGGCCACGGCGTGGGAGGAGGTCAGAGCTCCGACCAACAGGGCGGAGACCACGGTCAGGACGGCAAGCCCCCCGGCCGTCCGGCGCCTCCTGCCGACCGCCCCCGCGGCCATGCGCAGGACGGTGCGTCTTTCTCTTCTTCGCTGCACGGATCCACGAATCCCTTCTGCGTTCCCCTGGTTGGGTGCGACGCGCCATGCGACGCGTCACGCACGTGGGATCCATGCAGACGCCGAAGAGTTCGCCGAACGGCCGGTAATTTTTCTGACACCCCGTCATGTCAGTGCCGTCGGCTTCCATGACGGGGTGTGCCGCCGTCACGCGCTGCGGGCCCGTCCACCGGAGTGGACGGGCCCCGGGCTTCGCTTCGCGTGCGTCACTTCACGTGGATCGTCACCGTGACGGTCTTGAGCACGGCCGGCAACTTGGTGGTGTCGACCTTCAGGATCTCGCCGTTGTCGGTCTGACCCGTGGCCGGAAGCACCTTCTGGTGGACGGTCCACTTCCCGTCGGGGTCGACGGCGATGGTGTCGATGCCGAAGTCGTCGTCGTTGGACAGGTACAGCGTCCTGCCGGCGTCCGTGGTGGCGATGCCCTCGACCTTGTCGTGCGCGAAGAACTTCCCACTGGGGTCGAACTGGCTCACCAGCGTACCGACGTTGAGGTACGGCTGCTTCTGCGCGACCTGGACGCCGGCACCGGTGAGCGCGGTGAGCGCGGCGTCGGTGCCGACCTTGCCGACGAACGCCTCGGGCGACTTGCCGCCGATCGTCACTCCGCTCACGTCGGTCGCGCCGTTGATGTCGACCTCGTAGAGGGACTTCTGGGCGAACGGCTCGACGTTGCCGTCGCGTTCGTCGATCACGAACTTCGTGTCGGACAGCGCCGTGATCTCGCTGTTCGCGTCGCCCGTGGTGGCCGGGTCGTCCAGCAGGTACAGGTACTGCTTCGTCTTCAGCGTGCGCAGGTCGACGGTGACGATGCGGGTGGGCGAGAGGTTGGACGCCTTGGTGGTGCCCAGATCCGGCTGCTGGAGCGCGGCCTGCATGACGCCCACCAGGGTCGACCCGTCCGGAGTGACCGTCAGGCCCTCCATGCCCTTGTTCTTCAGGCGGTTGGCCAGCTCGGCCGGCAGGTGGCCGACGACCTTGTGGTACTGGTTGTCCTGGCTGTCCTTGTACGGGGTCAGCCGGCCCAGCTCGTAGCCCTTGGCGTCGAAGTGCGTGAGGTACGGGCCGTACTCGTCCGAGACCCAGAACGTGCCGTCGGGCAGCGCCACCAGGCCCTCGGAGTCGTAACCGTAGGGATCCCGTTGGACGGGCACGGGCGTGCCGCCGCCGGCGTTCGTCGCGTTGACGTCGTCGATCACCTCGGTCGTGTCGTGCGGCGGCCGGCCGCTGTAGGGCACGCCGCCAAGGCTCTTGGGCCCCTTCAGGGTGATCTTCCCGACCAGCTCTGCCTTGCCCTTGACGAGTTCGAACTCGCCGATCTGCGGAATGAAGTCGGTCAGCATCTCGGACTTGTTGCCGTCGGGGGCGTCCGCGTTGGGGCCGCGGTCGGTGAGACCGTAGAAGCGGCCCGACCTGCCCGGCACCGGGGCGAGCGCGGAGCCGTAGCCCTCACCGGAGATCTGGGTGGTGGTGCCGCCCGGGCCCGCCACCGTCGCGAGCGAGGGCAGCGGGGCGCCGTTCGGCTGCGTGTCCTTGAACAGCTGTACGGCGTCGGTGGCCGTGTAGGTGAAGGTGTCCGTCCCCTTGAAGCCGGGGCTCGGCGTGTAGCTGAACGTGCCGTCCGCGTCGACCGTCGCCGTGCCGTGGGACGGGTCGGTGTGCCGCACGACGGCGGTCGCGCCGGAGTCGTTGCGCAGCACGTCGCCGGTGACCTTGTCATGGCCGGAGAAGGAGTCGGCGGTCGCGTCGAAGTCGTGCGTCGGGGCCGACAGCCAGCCGTGGGCCTGGGCCACGACTGTTCCGGTGCCGGCCACGGCGACCGTGACGGCGATCGCCGTGCCGATCCGGGTGCGCTTGCGCAAGCGAGGTCTTGAGGTCATACCCGAGAACTTGCAGGTCGGTGATGAACTCCGAGTCGTCATTGGGTGAACCGACGGTTCAGAACCGGCCTGCTTCCGCTCTTGCGGCAGCCGTGGCTCAGAGCGTCCCCGTCGTCTGCTCACCCGACGCACTGCCCGCGAGCCACTCGTCCCAGCCGAGGTTGAAGTCGGCGTAGCCGTTGTCGGCCGGGGCCTTGGCCCGGGGCGAACCGGTGATGGTCACGGGATCGCCCTGCTTGACCTGGCCGTAGAACCACTTGGCGTCCGACATGGACAGGTGGACGCAGCCGTGCGAGCCGCGGGCGCTGCCGCTGCCCGGGTTCGGGTCGCCGGTCGAGTAGTGCACGTACGTGCCCGACTGGGTCAGGTGGACGTCCCAGGGCAGGGTCAGGTCGTAGTAGTTGGGGCTGCCCTTGTCGCAGCTGATGCCGACGCTGCAGGAGGTCATGTGCACCTTCTCCTGCTTGTCGATGACGGCCATCGTGCCGTTCCACGTCGGGTACTCGGCGCTGCCCGCGTTGATCGACAGGGTGCGTAGCGTCTGGCCGTTGCGGGTCACCTTCATGGTGTGGCCGGTCACCGAGACGTCCGCACGCAGGTCGTCGCCGATCTTGAAGGTGTGCGTGTAACCGTGCACGCCGTAACGTCCGTTGCCGTTGCTGACGCCCTTCATGTCGGCGTCGATCTTCACCGTCGTACCGGAGGGCCAGTACGTCTTGGGACGCCAGTCGGCGCGCCTGTCGCCCATCCAGTGCCAGGCGCCCGCCACCGGCTGCGAGGCACTCACCTTCATGTGCTTCTCCACCGTGGCCCGCGCCTTGGCCGCCACCGGGTTCGTGAAGATCACCGAAATGGGCATCGCCACACCGACGGTGGTGCCCGTCTGCGGGGTGATCGTGTCCAGCAGCATCGGCGGACCCGCGGGCTTCGTCGGCGTGGGCGAGGCACTCGCACTTGGTTTCACCGAAGGCTTCGCGTCGTCGCCGCTCGCCTTGTCACTGCCGCCTCCGCCGCAGGCACTCGCACCCACCAGCATCATGCCCGTGACGAGTGCGATTCCTATGCCGCCCTTGCGCCGCCCCACAGCCTGCCCCGCTCTCTCGTTCTCCGGCCCGTACGGACCGGACTCCCAACTTAGTCTCAGACAGTGATGGCATGGCCCGCGGTTGCCTCTCGCGCGTAAAGCCTGTCTCAAGATTCGGCGCGCGCCCGGGGAGGAGCGGGTCAGAAGCCGGTCAGCGCGTCACAGACCGGCCACCCGCGCCAGGGACGCCCGCTCGTCCTCGTCCAGGTGAAAGCCGGCCGGTTGTCCGCCGTCGGCCAGCAGACGCCGTACCCATGCCGCGTCGGCGACGAACGCCGCCCGGCACAGGGCCCGTTCGGGGTGGTCCTCCTCGGGACCGCTGACCGCCGGGTCCCACGCGCTGTCGGGGTTGGCCGGCGCGGACAGCGCGGCGGCCACGAGCACGAGACCGAACACCTCGTCCCGGCGTGGGACCGACGGGTCGGCCGCCAGCCGCAGCAGGTACGGGAGGACCGCCGGCATCGTCGCGCTGATGGACATCGGTCCCGACATCACGAGCCAGTCCAGTGCCCGTTCGGCCATCTCGGCCGCGCCGGGATCGAGCAGCCCGCGCAGGACGACCGGGACATCGCCCGGGCAGCCGGGAATGGAGGACCACTCCACGCCCTCGCACCCCTCCAGTGCCGGATGCGGAGAACCCTCCTGCCTCAGGTACGGGTAGGCGGCCGTCAGAGCCGCAGTCGCGGCCACCGCCGCGGCCTCATGGTCCACCGTGCACACCGGCGTGCCTCCTCTCCGCTCACCCGCACCGTACCGGCGGACCGGGGGCCGGGTCTTGCCGCACCCCGTCGGCCAGGCCCCGGGCGGGCCTACGCGGCCAGGGTCTCGTCCTCTTGGATGTCCTCTTCCCTGATGCCCTCTTCCCGGACGCCGTCCTCGCGGGTGCCGTCCTCGCGGCTGGAGCGGTAGCCCTGCAACAGGCTGTCCGCCATGTGCAGGGCCTGCTCGGTGCCGGTGGCTCCGGTGATCACGCACAGCGTGTAGGTGGCGTCCTCCAGCCGACGGCTGGTGCGGCCGGTGGGGCGTACGTCGTGCTCGATGCGCGCGTCGGCGAACCGGGCCAGCGCGGCCCGCAGTTCCTTCTCCGCCGGAAGAATCATGTCGCTTCCCACTCCCCCAAGCTCGGCTCCCGGGCGCGTCGGCGCCACGGCGAGGCACAGGTTGCACCGATGGCGCCGCGCGCCACCGCTCGACGCGGGATCGCGACGAGTGAGTCTCCGTCTGCCCCGCAACTAGAGGTCTATACCTGGAGGGGCGAGGGGAACCGTCCCCGAGCGGCGGCCGAGGACACCTACCGGGCGTGCGGCAGCTCACCGCACATCAGGTTGCCCGGCTCGCGGGGGTCGTCGCTGGTCCAGAACTGGGTCCACAGGGCGGCGAACTCCGGGCGGCTGAGGTAGCCGTCGCCGTCCAGGTCCAGGCGGTCGAACACGTCCCCTGTCTCGATGACCTGCCCGTGCCACGTGTCGATCAGGCGTTTGTGCTCGCCGCGGCCGATCCGCCCGTCGCCGTTCTCGTCCACCGCGTCGAAGACGGTGTCGGCCGTGGCGGTGACGGCGTCCGGAATGGAAGGCAGCAGGTCGACCATGGCGAGGAGATCATCCATGTCGATCCTGCCGTCCTCGTCCGTGTCGACGGCGGCCGACAGCTGCTGCCACCAGCCCCTCATCACGCTCTCCACCCGCACGGCCAGCCCCGTCTCCGTTCTCACACGCGGCAACCGGCCCCAACGGATGGCGAGCGCCGCGAAGTCCGCCTCCTCCAGATATCCGTTGCCGTCCGCGTCGAACGCGTCGAACATCGCCCGCAGCTTTTCCCGCTGGAACTCACTGGCCATCACATGCCTCCTCGCACGGTGCTGAGGAGATGCTGTCCGCCGGCGCCGCTTCCCCAACGGCGCACGCGCTCACTGGCCCCCAGGCCGACGACCCCGCCCGCCGGGTCCGCGCCACGCGCGCCGGTTTGGGCCGTCGTCAAGAGCACAGCCATCGCGGGGCGCGGCCCCCGGCGGGCAGGGTCACGCCATTCTGCGCCAGGCGGCGATTCTGTCATGTTCATACCTTGACGGGCTTGGTATAGACCTTTTACTTTCCCGGTGTCAGGTTGTCCCGACGTGCGTCCTGTCGGTGTCCGCCGCACCCACGTGCCACCTCGGAAAGGCTTCCCCACCCCCCATGGCTGCTCGCTCCTCCTCCCCCGCCTCACTCCCCTTCCTCACCACCGCGTTACGCGGAACTCCTGTCGTAGCCCTGACGGCCTTGCTGCTCAGTCCGTTGACCGCGGCACCGGCGGCCGCGGCGGCCGGCACGGTCACCGGTCTCGCCGGCAAGTGCCTCGACGTCGCGAGTGCCGGCACCGCCGACGGCACCCCGGTCCAGCTCTACGACTGCAACGGCACCGCCGCCCAGCAGTGGACCCCGGGCGCCGACAGCACCCTGCGCGCCCTCGGCAAGTGCCTCGACGTGACGGCCAACTCCACCGCCGACGGTGCCAAGGTCCAGTTGTGGACCTGCACCGGCGCCGCCAACCAGCGATGGACCGTCACCGCCGCCCACGACATCGTCAACCCGGCCGCGAACAAATGCCTCGACGTCACCGACCGCTCCTCCGCGAACGGTGCCCGGATCCAGATCTGGACCTGCACCGGCGCCGCCAACCAGAAGTGGAACGCCCCCGCGCAGCAGTCCGGCGAACAGTGCTGGGCCACCCACTACGGTCCCCAGCCGCCCGGCGCCCTGACCGCCAGCGGTGAACTCTTCGACAACAACGCAGACACGGCCGCCACCTCCCTCTCCCGCCAGCCCCAACTGCCGTTCGGTACCCGTGTCCAGGTCACCAACGTCGCCAACGGCCGCTCGCTGACCGTTCGGATCAACGACCGCGGCACGTTCGCCCAGACCCCGCAGGAACCCAAGTGCCTTGATCTGACCGACGGCGCTTTCAGCCGGCTCGGCGGAGTCCTCGACCCCGACGCCGGACACATCGTCGTGACCCAGCAGGTCCTCGGCTGACACGTCCGTCGCCGGCAGGCCGGTCCCGCACTCCTCCCTCCCTCGATCCACGTCAGGAGCAGTTCCTCATGCGCCTTCCTCTCCTCATGTCCCGCCGCCGTCGGCGCGGCGCCCTCGGCCGGCTGACGCTGGGCGTCGTCCTCGCCGCCGTCCTGTCCGCCCTGTTCACCGTCGCCCCGGCCCAGGCGGCCACCGGGCAGATCACCGGGCTGGCCGGCAAGTGCGTCGACGTGGCCGGCGCGAGCAGCGCCAACGGCACCGCCGTCCAACTCTACGACTGCAACGGCACCGGCGCCCAGAGCTGGTCCAACAACGGCGACGGCACGTTGCGCGCCCTCGGCAAGTGTCTCGACGTGGTCGACCGCGGTACCGCCGACGGAGCGGCCGTCCAGCTCTGGGACTGTTCCGGCGGAGCGAACCAGCAGTGGGTCGTCACCGCCGCCCACGACATCGTCAACCCCGCCGCGAACAAGTGCCTCGACGTACGGGACAACAGCAGCGCCAACGCCACGCGGCTGCAGATATGGACCTGCACCGGCGCCGCGAACCAGAAGTGGAACGCCCCGGCCGGTGGTGGCGGCGGCAACCCGTCCGGTTTCGTCGTCAGCGAGGCGCAGTTCAACCAGATGTTCCCGAACCGGAACGGCTTCTACACCTACAGCGGTCTCACCGCCGCGCTGAGCGCCTACCCGGGGTTCGCCACCACCGGCAGTGACACCGTCAAGAAGCAGGAGGCCGCCGCCTTCCTCGCCAACGTCAGCCACGAGACCGGCGGACTGGTCTACGTCGTCGAGCAGAACACCGCCAACTACCCTACGTACTGCGACCGCAGTCAGTCCTACGGCTGCCCGGCCGGCCAGGACGCCTACTACGGGCGCGGCCCCATCCAGCTCAGCTGGAACTTCAACTACAAGGCGGCCGGGGACGCGCTCGGCATCGATCTCCTCGACAACCCCTGGCTGGTGCAGAACGACTCGGCCGTCGCCTGGAAGACCGGCCTGTGGTACTGGAACACCCAGAGCGGTCCCGGCACGATGACCCCCCACAACGCCATGGTCAACGGCGCCGGCTTCGGCCAGACCATCCGCTCCATCAACGGCTCCCTGGAATGCGACGGCCGCAACCCGGCCCAGGTGCAGAGCCGTGTCGACGCCTACCAGCGCTTCACCTCGATCCTCGGCGTCACCCCTGGCGCCAACCTGTACTGCTGATCACCTCCGCGGGTGCGTGGAGCCGGCCGGGCATGTGGTTGCCCGGCCGGCTCCGTCGGGTGTGGGGGGCCGTCGACTCCCCCGCCGACGGCTCAGCCCGGCAGTCTCCAGTTCTGGGCCGCCGTGGCGTTGCAGGTGTACAGCTGGAGCTGGGTACCGTTCGCCGTAGAGGAGTTGGGGTCGTCCAGGCACAGCTTCGACTGGGGGTTGACCAGCGATCCGTTGCCGCCGGCGGTCCACTGCTGGGCGCCGCTGCCGTTGCAGGTCCACAGCTGGACCAGCGTGCCGTTGGTGGTCCCGCTGTGATCGGCGTCCAGGCACTTGCCGAGGGTACGGATCGTCCCGTCGCCGGCGATGATCCAGTCCTGGGCGTAGGTGCTGTTGCAGCCCCAGACCTGGACGTGGGTGCCGTCGGAGGTGCCGGAGGAGGCGTCGTCCACACAGAGGTTCGAGGCCACCGCCGAGGTGAGCGGTCCGATGCGCGGCGAAGCGGGGGCCGCGGTGTCTCCGGCGTAGGAGGGCGGTGCCGCGCCGGCCGCGGTCGCCCAGGACGTGTTGGCGCTGGTGCCCAGCGTGAAGTCGAGCGTGCCGCCGGCCGTGATCGCCGTGGTGGGAGCGTAGGCGTTGTTCCATGCCGTGCCGTTCCACGCCGCGGACTGGACGTAGGGGGCGTTGTCGGCGGCGCCGTCGCCGTTGACCGTCAGCGTCGCACCCGAGGGAAGGGTGACCACTGCCTGCGTGAACAGCGGTGACCCGAGGGCGAGGTCGGAGGTGCCGGGCGTCTCGGGGAACATGCCGAGCGCCGACCACACGTACCAGGCGCTCATCGCGCCGAGATCGTCGTTGCCGTCGGCCAGGCCGCCCGGGGTGTTCGACCAGATCTGGTCCTGGATCGCCCGCACCGTGCCCTGCGTCTTGTAGGGCTGCCCCGTGTAGTCGTACTCCCACGGAAGCTCGATGCTCGGCTCGTTGCCGACCCAGGCGTAGCCGTTGGCTCCGGTGTAGCTGCGCAGCACGGTGTCCAGGTAGTGGTTCATCGCCGTGTTGCCGCCCTTGGCGCGCGCCAGCCCGCCGATGTCGAAGGGCACCATTGCGGTGTAGATCCACGAGTCGGCCTCGACCATGTCGGTGCCGCTGGTCGGGTCGAAGCCGCCGGTCCACGAGCCGTTGGCGTTGCGGGGCTCCACGAATCCGGAGGCGGGGTTGAGCACGTTGCGCCAGTCCTGCGCGCGGTTGGCGTAGGTCTTCTGGTTGGCGGTGTCGCCGAGCGCTCCGGCCATCGCGGAGATCGCGAAGTCGGCCGTGTCGTACTCCAGGGTGGTGGCGACCGGGCCGTAGAAGTTGCAGCAGCCGTAGCTGCCGTCGTGCGGCATGTACCCCGGCGCGTTCAGGTAGCCGAGGCCGGGCCGGTCGTTGTTGGTGGTGCTCGCCTGCTTGACCATGTCGGCCAGGGCGGTCGTGGTGTCGAAGTTCCGGGCACCGAAGGCGTAGTAGTCGGCGATGACGGCGTCCGCCGGGTCACCGACCATGACGTACGACTCGCCGTTGTTCTCGGACCACTTGGGGAAGATCCCGGTCTGCGCGTAGTCGTCGACCATGGACTGCGCGGTGTCCGAGGCGACCTGCGGGGCGATGAGGGCCTCGAGCTGGGCCTGCGACCGGTAGATGTCCCAGCCGGAGTAGTTCGCGTACACCGCGCCGTGACCGGCGTCCACGGTGTGCGTCCTCCCGTCGAAACCGTAGTACTGGCCGTTGCTGTCGCTGATCACGTTCGGGTGCAGCAGCGAGTGGTAGAGCGCGGTGTAGAAGCTCTGCTGCTGCGCGGCCGTCCCGCCGGCCACCTGCACCTTGCCGAGCGTGCTGTTCCACGCGTTCTGCGCGGCGGTACGGGTCGCGTTGAAGTCCCAGCCGCCGTTCTCCGCGGTCCGGTTGGCCACGGCGTTGGCGACCGACACGTAGGAGACGCCGACCTTGGCCTGCACGACCGGGTTGCCCGTGGTGTCGAAGGTGACGTAGCCGTTCGAGGCGGCGGCGGCAGGGGTGGCGGCGTCCTTCGTGGCGTTCGGGTCCGCGGTCCTCGAGCTCTTGCCGTGCAGTACAGGCTCATCGGGCTGCTCGGCGGTGTTCTTCGACGCCTCGGCCGCAGCCGCAGAGGTGGTGGGCGACTTCTTGGCGACCGAACTGCCCTGCGACGCGAACGGCTGGTCGAAGACCATGTCGAAGTAGACGTTGTACGTGTTTCCCGCGCCGCAGAAGTGGCCGCTGGTGACCTGCCCGCTCACCTCGGTGTTCGACACCTTGGTGAACTGGGTGGAACTGGCTCCATTCTGACTGCCCGTCAACTTGAATATCAGGTTGGCCTGGCTGGTCGAGGGAAAGGTGAAGCGGGCCATGCCGCTGCGTGTCGTGGTGGTCAGCTCGGTGGTCACCTGGTTGTTGAGCGTGACCTTGTACGACCCGGCGGACGCCGACTCGTTGGCGTGCGAGAAGGCGTCCGTGGCACCGGTGTTCACGGCTCCCACCGTGGGCAGCACCGGTACGTCACCGGCCGCTCCGCAGCCGGGTCCGGCGATGTGGGTCAGGCTGAAGCCGGTGATCGACGAGTCGTTGTACTCGTAGCCCCCGCCGTCGGGACGCGAGGGTGTGTCCGGGCTCCACTGCACCATGCCGAACGGGACGTCGGCCCCCGGGAAGTCGTCCGCCTGGTTCGACGTCCCGATGAACGGATTGACAAGAGTCGCGGGCGAGGTGACGAGCGCGGCCTTGCCTGCCGCCCACGCGGGCGCGCACAGCCCGGCCGCGGCAAGTGCCGCGGCCGCGAGGAGACCGATCGCCATGGTTCCGGGCGGTCTCGACAGTCGTGTGATCACGGGGTTTGCTCCTCTACTCGGAAGTGGAGGTCCGACAACGTTGTCTTCGCGCCCGAGAGCACGGCCCTGGTGATGAACGATGTGCCGGGACGGTGAGATCACCGAGGCTGACAACGTTGTCCAACCGTGGAGATGAGGTGCCTGAGAGACGAACGCTTAGAGAGGACCCTGAGCTGCGGGCGCCCAAGGAGCAGAGCGGGAACTCCTCGTGAAGCTAGCCACAAGGCAGGGGCATGTCAACGAGTGCCGCAAGCCTGCTCCCGGGGGCCGACACGAACCGCGGCCCGGCGTGCGGGTCGCGGGTCGCGGACGGCGTCCCGGCGGAGCGACAGGCTACGGTGGCGCATCCGGCGCCAAGGGAGGCAGTACGTGATCGATGTCGTCTTCGGAGTTGACGTTGGCACCTCGAGCACCAAGGGCGTGGTCGTCGACACCGCCGGCCGCATCCTGGGCGAGGCGGTACGCGGCCATGTGGTCGACCGTCCCCGGCCGGGGCACGTCGAGATGGACGCACACGTGTGGTGGGACGAATTCGTCTCGCTCGCGGCCGAACTGCTCGGCCGTGACGACATCACCGTCCGGGCCGTCGGAGTCAGCGGCATGGGCCCGTGCACCCTGCTGGTCGACGGCGCGGGAGAGCCGGTGCGCCCTGCGGTGCTGTACGGCGTGGACACCCGCGCCGAGGAGCAGATCACGCGGCTGAACGGGGAGTTGGGCGCGGACACGGTCTTCCGCAGGTGCGGGTCGGCGCTGTCGTCCCAGGCCGTCGGGCCGAAGCTCGCCTGGATCCGCGAGCGGGAACCGGAGGCGTGGGCACGCGCCCGCCGCCTCCTGATGCCCGCGTCGTGGCTGGTCCAGCGGCTGACCGGCGCCTATGTGCTGGACCTGCACTCCGCCAGCCAGTGCACCCCGCTGTTCGACATCCAGGAACAGCGCTGGATCCCCGAGTGGGCCGAGTACATCGCGCCCGGCATCGAACTCCCCCCGCTGCGCTGGCCGGGCGAGGAGGCGGGCCGGGTGAACAGGCCCGTCGCGGGCATCCCGGCCGGCACACCGGTCATCGTGGGGACGATCGACGCCTGGAGCGAGGCGGTCAGCGTCGGCGGCCACGGCGTCGGCGACCTGATGCTGATGTACGGCACCACGATGTTCCTCGTGAACACCGTCGACCGGCTCCTGACCAGCCCGTCGATGTGGTCCACGGTCGGCGCCCTGCCCGGCACCCGCTGCCTGGCCGGCGGCATGGCCACCTCCGGAGCCGTCACCGACTGGCTGGGGCACCTCTTCGGCGGCGTCGGCCCCGGCGTGCTCTTCGGCGAGGCGGCCGCCTCGCCTCCGGGCGCGAACGGCCTGGTGATGCTGCCGTACTTCGCCGGGGAACGCACACCCGTCATGGACCCCGACGCCCGGGGCGTGATCGCGGGCCTGACACTGCGTCACACCCGCGGCGACCTGATGCGGGCGGCGCTGGAGGCCACCGCCTACGGGGTACGGCACAACGTGGAGACCATGCTCGCGGCCGGTGCCGACATCCGGCGGATCGTCGCGGTCGGCGGCGGTACCCGGGGCGGACTGTGGCCCCGGATCGTCAGCGATGTCACCGGCCTCGAACAGATCCTCGCCCGCACGACCATCGGTGCCAGTTACGGTGCCGCCTTCCTCGCCGCCGGCCTGATCGGCCGACCGGACATCACGGCCTGGAACCCGGCGGAGTCGGTGGTCCGGCCCGACCGTGCCACCGCACCTGTCTACGACCGCCGGTTCACCCAGTACCGGGTCCTGTACGAGAACACCACCGCGGTCACCCACGCCCTGGCCCGCGACCAGGACACCGGCCCCGCGCAACACGCCCTTCCGTAGGCGGTGCACCAGAGCCCGCCGGCGTCCCGATTCCCCACGGCACCCGCGAGTTCAGGCCGCGGGGGTGTTGTAGTTGACGATTCCCTCCACCATGAGCGCCACCGCGCCGGCCAACGGGCTGGCCGTTCCCGTACCCACGACGTCGGGCAGCCGGTGCGCCTCGCTCTCGGTGACGGCCACCATGCCCCAGAACGCGTTGAAGCCGGAGGGATCCGCCGGCTTGTCGGTGGCCGCGCCCACGGTCAGGACGCCTCCCGCCTCGGCCACCGCCAACGCGCCCATCTGCCGCAGCGTGTCGTGATCCCGCTCCGCCGCGGCCACCACGCTCCAGCCCGCCACCTCCACCTGCCGCAGCGCGTCGAGGAGCGTGCCCTGCGCGTCCGCGCCCGAGACAACGATGTCGGGCAGCACGAGGGCCACCGGTCCCCGTGTCATCGGCAGGGCGGACCGGATCGCCCCGTCGAGACCGGGTCCGCAGGACTCGTCCTGGTAGACGAAGACCATCTGGAACATGTCGGCGTAGCGGGCGAGATGACTCACCGTGTCCAGCTTGTGGGGTGCGAACACGACGACCAGGCGCACGTGGAGTCCGCTCTTGGCGAGTTCGACGACGGCTTCCAGGCTGCGGTCCAGGACGGTGACCCCGGGAGCCAGACAGTGCAACTCCTTCGGGTAGGGCGCCCCGAAACGTGTTCCGTGGCCGGCACAGGGCAGGATGACCGAGACATCAGGTACGGGTGTGGACGGACTCTGCATCGCGTAGCACTCCGGTTGTGTGGACGATGGGGGATCTTGCACACCTCGCCGAGCACAGACTGCCCAGAGCCGGCCGCCGCCGAACCTCCGGCACCACGCGCACCACAGCCACCTCGATGAGCGCTCCCGCGATTCCCGGATAATCAAGTCCGTTGCGAAACAACCGAGTTGACCGGCGCGGCCGTGCGCGGAGGGGGGCGAGGCGAGCATCGCCGGCCCCGGCCGACCGGCAAGACCCGACGGAAGAGGACACTGAATGCGGGTGCTGTTGTCTACATACGGGACACGTGGCGACGTCGAGCCGCTGGTGGCGCTCGCGGTGCGGCTGCGGGAGCTCGGCGCGGAGGTGAGGATGTGCGCGCCGCCGGACGAGGAGTTCGCCAGGCGGCTCGCGGGTGTCGGTGTGCGGCTGGTGCCGGTCGGGCTCCCGGTCAGGGAGTTGATGCGCGGGCAGACCCTGCCCTCGGCGACGGACCTGGCCCGCTACCGGGACGAGCTGGTCGAGGCGCAGTTCGACACGTTCCCCGCGGCGTTCGACGGATGTGACGTGGTGCTGGCGGCCGGTCTGGGGCAGGTCGCCGCACGGTCCGTGGCCGAGGCTACGGGTGTCCGCTACGTGTACGTGAGCTACGCGGCGGTCCATCTGCCCTCTCCGCACCACGCGCCCCCGCCGCGGCCGGGGTGGCCGGAACCGGAGGCCGCCGACAACACCAGGCTCTGGGAGCTGGACGCCCGCAACGTCGACGCGCAGTTCGGCGAGGCGCTCAACAGCCACCGGGCGGCCCTCGGTCTGCCGCTGGTGGACAACGTGCGCGATCACATCATCACCGGCCGTCCGTGGCTGGCGGCGGACCCGGTCCTGGGGCCGTGGCGGACGGCCCCCGGCCTTGACGTCGTACAGACGGGCGCGTGGACGCTCGCGGACGAGCGTCCCCTCCCGGCGGACCTGGCCGGGTTCCTGGACGCGGGCAGCCCGCCGGTCTACGTGGGCTTCGGCAGCATGGCCCCGGCCGAGGGCGTGGGCGGCATGGCCGTCGAGGCGATCCGCGCCCAGGGGCACCGCGTCCTGGTGTCCCGTGGCTGGGCGGACCTGGACCTCCTCGACGACGGGGACGACTGCTTCGCCATCGGCGAGGTCAGCCATCAGAACCTGTTCCGCAAGGTGGCCGCCGTGGTCCACCACGGCGGCGCGGGCACCACGCTGACGGCGGCCCGGGCAGGCGTGCCGCAGGTGGTGATACCTCTCCAGCTGTCGGACAACCCGTACTGGGCCCACCGGGTGGCGGCCCTGGACCTCGGTGCGGCTCTCGACGCCCCCACCACGACCGTCGAATCCCTGGGCATCGCGCTCAAGACCGCCCTGTCCCCCGAGACCCGCGCACGTGCGACGTCATTGGGCGGCCGGCTCCGCACCGACGGAGCGGAGGTGGCCGCGCGCCGGCTGGTCGAGGAGTCGCGGTGAACGACGCCGTCCCGTAACTCCCGGACCGATCCGGGCGAAGGGGCCCCGGGCGGGGTGAGCCGTCCGGGGCCTCGGCCTGTGCGGGCCGTGATCACGTGGTCGATCGTGCCGGGGCCGGCCCGGCACTCCCGTTGCTAGCGTTCGGGTTCATGGACGACGGCGTGTACACAGGCAATGCGGGCAAGGACGCGGCAGCGGACCGGGGTTGGCTGCTCGGGCACTTCAAGGAGGAGGGCGATCCCCGCCACAGCGACGCCGTCGAGGTGAAGTGGGGCGTCCATCCACGCGGTGAGCAGCGGGCGCAATGGGTGAAGGGCGAGGTGCGGACGGCGCTGCTGGTGCTCATCACCGGACGCTTCCGTATGGAGTTCCCCGGCCGCAGTGTGCTGTTGGAGCGGCAGGGCGACTACGTCGTCTGGGGTCAGGGGGTGGATCACTCCTGGCGCGCCGAGGAAGACTCCGTGGTCATGACCCTGCGATGGCCTTCCGTATCCGGATACGCCGTCCCCGACGAACACGTCGCGCCGCGACCGAAGTGAACCATTGGCCTCGTGTGGTCCGCTATCTTCGGGCAAAACCCTTAATGTCGCATGCCGAACGTAAACGGCAATCCGACGCCCAACGTGTGTGGCGTTGGTCACGGTTGACCACTTAATCGGAGCACATTTAGCATCGACGGAAATGAGACACCGCACAGGTGGTCGAATAAACAGAAACGTCCGCAATCGCCACCCGCCCGGATCCGTGAAAGCCCGGTTCGAAATCCGGGACGACCTGCCCTCCACGCCGTTCGTGTGGCAGCGGGATGGAGGCCTTGAACTGCACGGACAGCAGAATGTCCCCACAAGGGTCCCGCCGGGGCCCCGGCCTCGTGGGCATTGTTTTCTGGTCGCACATTGATTGCAACGCGCGCGTTCCGGACGTCGGTCCGACACTCCGGGAACGCCGGCCCTGATTTCCGCCGCATTCTGTTCTCGTGAAGGGTAATCCGTGTCTTTACCCCGAATCGCAGTCAGTAATCATTACGACCAGGAGACGGAATCCGCGCCTTTGTCACTGGCGCAGGAGCGTCTGTGGGTCATGGCGCGCATGGACGGAGACGCCAGCGCCGCCTACAACGAGCCGATGCCCTTCGACATCCGGGGGCCGCTGGACCGGGACGCGCTCATCGAGGCGCTGCATCTGCTCGCGGCCCGGCACGAGGCCCTGCGCACCCGGCTGGTCCCCTGTGAAGGTTCGGCCCTTCAGGTCGTCGATCCGCCGGACACGGGGTTCCCGGTGACGTTCGAGGATCTGACGGGGCTGCCGGACCGGGCCGAACGGTTCACACGCATACGGTCCCGGGTGGAGGGCGCCCCGTTCCGTCTGGGCGAGGAGCCGATGGCACGCGGCTGCCTGATAGCGCTCCGACCACACCATCACGTACTTGTGCTGATGGTCCATCACATCGTCTTCGACGGCTGGTCCCGCTCCCTGCTGCTGAGAGAGCTGGGCCAGGTGTACTCCGCGCTTCAGCGGGGGCAGGACGTCTCCCTGCCCGAACTGACCTGGCAGTACAGCGATTACACGCGCTGGCAGTGGGAGTGGATGGCCGGAGACGAGCCCGCCCCGCACGCCGGCTACTGGACCACCGCGCTGGCGGACACCCCGGCCGTGATCTCCCTGCCGACCGATCGGCCCCGGCCGCCCGAACAGGACTTCCGCGGCGACCGGTTGCCCGTGTTCGTCGACGAGGACCTGACACGGGACCTGCGCGCGCTGGCCTCGGACAACGATGTCTCCCTCTACGCGACCGTCCTCACCGGCTGGTCCGTGCTGCTGTCCCTGCTCTCCGGGCAGGACGACATCGTGGTCGGCGCGCCCACGTCCAACCGCCGACGCGGGGACGTCGAGGGTCTGATCGGCTTCTTCGTCAACACCCTCGCCCTGCGCGCGGATCTCTCCGGCTCGCCCAGCGTCAGGGACGCCCTGAAGCGGGTGAACCAGCGGATCCGGGACGGCCTCAAACACGTCGACCTGCCCTTCGAGCGAGTCGTCGAACTGGTCAACCCACCGCGAAGCCCTGCCTGCACAGCCCTGTTCCAGACCATGTTCGCCTGGGTCCCCTCCATGCGGAAGGAACTCGAACTTCCGGGCCTGGAAGTCGAGTTGCGGCAGGACGCCGCTCACGTACCCGCGAAGTTCGACATGGTCCTGGCCCTGGCCGACGAGGGCCGGCACCTCACCGGGGAGATCGACTACGCGGTGGCGCTCTTCGACCGGGGGACGATCGAACGGTACATACGTCAGTTCCTCCGCGTGCTGCGTCTGATGACCGAGCAGCCCGATGCCGATATCGCCGACCTGACACTGCTCGACGAGGACGAGCAGCGGAATCTCCTCGCCGCCTTCGGCACGGGCCCCGCCGTGGCCGACCCGGCGCCGGCGGGCGTGCTGGAGCGCTTCGCCGCGCAGGTCCGCGAACGGCCCGGGCAGTGCGCGGTGGCCGCCGGCGGCACGGAACTGGACTTCGCGACGCTCGACCGCCGGTCCAGCCGTCTCGCCCACGCCCTGATCGCCCGGGGCGCCGGTCCCGATCGTGTGGTGGGTCTGCACGCCGGACGCACGGCCGAACTCGTCGTCGGTGTCCTCGCGATCCTCAAGTCCGGAGCGGCCTACCTGCCCCTGGACCCCGGCCAGCCCCCGGAGCGGCTCACCACCATGGTGACCGACGCCGCGCCTGTCCTCGTGCTGAGCGACCGGAGGGACTCCGCGGACGACCGCGGACAGCCGTGGGAGCACCTCGCGAAGGTGGAGGCGGAGGGCGGGCACGACGAGCCGCCGGCCGTCGGCGCGGACCTGGCCCGGCTCGCCTACGTCATCTACACCTCGGGATCGACCGGCCGTCCCAAGGGCGTGGCGGTCACGCACGGCAGCGTCGTCAATCTCCTCGACCACTGGCGCGACCTCATGGGGGACGCACCCGGCGAGGCGGCCTCGGCCTGGTCGAACATCGGCTTCGACGCGTCGGTGCACGAACTCCTCGTCCCGTTGACCACCGGCGCCGTGCTCCACCTGGTTCCCGACGAACTCCGCGGTGACCCGCGGGCGTTGCTGGACTGGATGCGCGAACGCAAGGTCACCCAGGCGTTCCTGCCCCCGTCCTACGTCCTGTGGATCGGCGAGGACCCGGCGGCGCGCCTGGCCGGATCGAGCCTGCGCCAGCTCCTCACCGGGGTGGAGTCCCTGCCCGAGAGCACCCTGCACCGCATGCGTGAGCTGCTGCCCGGCCTGCGCGTCTGCTTCGGCTACGGACCGACCGAGGCCACGCTCTACTCCACCGCCTACACCGATCCACAGCCGTTGGAGAGGCCGTGCCCCATCGGGCGGCCGCTGCGGGGCACTCGGCTGTACCTGCTCGACGGCCGCATGCGCCCGGTGCCCGTCGGAGTGCCCGGAGAGGTCTACCTCGGCGGCGCGAGTCTGGCCCGTGGATATCTGAACCGCCCCGGCCTGACCGAAGAACTCTTCGTCCCCGACCCGTTCGTCCCCGGTGAACGGCTCTACCGGACCGGCGACTTGGCGCGCTGGCTGCCGGACGGCAACGCCGAGTACGTCGGCCGCCGCGACGACCAGCTCAAGCTGCGCGGCTTCCGTATCGAACCGGGCGAGGTCGAGGCGGCGCTGCTGGCGGTCCCCGGGGTGCGGGAGGCCGTCGTCCTGGCCGATCGCGACACACCCGGCGGCCCCCATCTGGTCGCGGGGGTGGGCTGTGACGCCGAGGCCACGCGGATGCCGTACGAGTGGCGTGCGGCCCTCAGGGACCGGCTGCCGGACTACATGATCCCCGCCGTGGTGGCCGAGTTCCCGCGACTGCCGCTGAACCGCAGCGGCAAGGTGGACCGGGCCGAGGTGCTGCGCGCCGCCGCCAAAACCCGTGCGGGGCGGGTCAACGCTGCCGCGCCCCGCGACCATGTGGAGATGGCGCTGTACCGGGTCTGGCGCCGGGTGCTGCTCCATCCCGACATCGGGATAGGTGACAACTTCTTCGAGCTGGGCGGCACTTCGATCTCGGCCATCAAGATGGCGTCCGCCGTCCAGGACGAACTCGGCGTCGCCCTGCCCGTCCGGGACGTCATGCTGCACCCCACCATCGAGGCGCTCGCCGAACGGGTGCGCGGCAGCGGCAGCGGCGGCGAGGCGGGGTCCGCGGGATCCAGCAGTCTGGTCGAGTTCCGTGCGGGCGGCGGCCGACAGCGCGTGGTGTGTGTGCACCCCGCCGGCGGCACCGCGTTCTGCTACCTGCCGCTCTCCGCCGAACTGGCCGACGACATCGGCGTGGTGGGGCTTCAGGCGCCCGGCATCAATCCCGGCGAGTCCACCCTGCCCGGCGTCGAGGCGATGGCGGCGGAGTACCTGCGGCTCGTCGACGCACGGGCCGACGAGGCACTGGTGCTGTGCGGGCTCTCCTACGGCGGTCTGATCGCGTACGAGATGGGCCGTCGCCTGGTGGCGGCCGGTCACGAGAAGGTGAGTGTGGTCCTTCTGGACACCCATGGTGCCCAGGACGACGAGCAGCGCGCCGCGATCACGCCGGTCGGCATGGCGGAGTTCCGGGAGAAACTGGTGCGCTTCAACGGCATGTACCCGGGTATCGACGACGACCAGGTGGCCCGGTACCTGAACGTCTACAACCACCACCGTGCGACCGGGCGCGACTACGCCGTACCCGAATCACCCGCCCGTGTCGTGCTGATGCAGGCCACGGACGTGGCGGACGAGGACGCGGACACCGAGGACGCCGCCGCCCGTCTGCGCGCGTTCTGGCGGCGTCGCGTCAGCGGTGAGTTCGCGGTCGAGCCGGTCGCCTGCGGTCACTGGGACATGCTGGAGAGCGACGAACTCCCCCGCGTCGCCGCCGTCCTCACCGCCGAACTGCACCGGCTGACGTCCGCGGACGACGCGGGCGAGACGCGGCGCACCACCCCCTCAGGCACGTCGGAGGCACGATGAAACCGCGCGTCGAGACATCCCCCGCCGACGGAGCCGAGGACCCGGACGCCCCGACCGGAATAGCCCTGTCGGTTCACCGCCGGGCCCTGAGGACACCGCATGCCGAGGCCGTCGCCGACGGTGACGTCGGCCTCGACTACGCCACGCTGAACGCCGCCGCGGCCCTCGTCGCCCAGGAGCTGCGGCGCCGGGGCGTCACCGCGGGGCAGGCCGTGGCCGTGGCGCTGCCGCGGTCGTGGCGTCTGGTCTGCGTGATGCTGGGCATTCTGCGGCTGGGGGCACAGGTCGTGCCTCTCGACACACAGAGCCCCGCCGAACGCCGTCACTTCATCCTCCGCGACTCCGCCGCGGTCGCCCTGGTCCACGAGACGGCCGGGGCCGCCGTTGACCTTCCGCAGGACGTGCCGGCACTCGCCGCGCACGACCTGCTGCCCGGGCCTCCGGACCCCGGTGCCGCCGTGCAGGACCCGTCCGGCCCAGGCGAGGTGTCCTTCCTCTTCTACACCTCCGGAACGACGGGGCAGCCCAAGGGAGTCGAGGTCCGGGACGCCGGGGTGCGGCGGCTGGCACATCCCGGGTACATCCGCATCGAGCCCGGTCTGCGCTACGCCTGCCTGGCCAATCCGGCGTTCGACGCGCTGAGTTTCGAAGTCTGGGCGCCCCTGCTGACCGGTGGCTGCTGCGTGGTCCTGCGCGAGGGTGACGTGCAGACTCCCGAGCGGCTCGCCGCGGCGCTGCGGCGCGAGCGGGTGGACACCGTCTTCATCACCACGGCGCTGTTCAACGCGATGGTCACGGCGGTGCCGGACTGCTTCGCCGCGGCAGGCGAGGTCCTCGTGGGCGGCGAGCAGCTCGACCCGCGGGTGATGCGCCGCTGGTACCGGGACAACGCCGGCAGCGGCACCCGCCTGTTCAACATATACGGGCCGACGGAGTCGACCACCTTCGCCCTGTGCCACCCGATCCCGCGGGACTTCGACGGTGACGTGGTGCCGATCGGCCGGCCCCTTCCGCAGACCGGTGCGGTCGTGGTCGTACCGGGTCAGGAGCGGATCGCCGCATCCGGTGAGGTCGGCGAACTCCTGTTGAGCGGGGCCGGACTCGCCGTCGGATACCGCAGCCTTCCCGAGGAGACCGAACGGCGTTTCGTGCGGCTGCCGTGGCTCGACGGTGGCGAGGAGCGGTACTACCGCACCGGCGACCTCGTGCGGACCGACGACGAGGGCCTGATCGAGTACGTCGGGCGAACCGACCGCCAGGTCAAGGTCCGTGGCTTCAGGATCGAACCCGGCGAGGTGGAACGGCGCGTTCTCACCCACCCGGCGGTCCAGCGTGCCTATGTGTGCACGCGCCGCGCGGGCCTGGCGGGGCCCAACGAGCTGCTGGCGTTCGTCGTCCTCAGACGGGACGTGTCCTACGAGGAGTTCGACAGCCACCTGGCGGCCCAGCTGCCCGCCTACATGCGCCCCCATCAGATTCATCTCGTGGCCGAGCTGCCGCTCAACGCCAACGGCAAGGTCGACCGGGCCGCCCTGCTGCGGCAGACCGACCGTCCCTGGCGGCCCGTCGCCTGCGGCCCCGACGGTCCGGCCGTCACAAAGACGGAGCGTCAGGTCGTCGAACTGGCCGAGGAGATACTCGGCACCACAGGTCTCGGGCTGGGCGACCGGTGGATCGCCAGTGGCGGCGACTCGTTGAAGGCGCTCCGGTTCTGCTTCGCGGTGCGACAGCGATGGGGCCGCGAGCTGACGCAGGCGGCGGTCCTCCACGGCTCCCTGGCCGACGTCGCCCGCTCCCTCGCCACGGGCCGTCCCGGCGAGCAGAACACCTTGCCGGCACCGGTGGTCTCCGGTGCCCGCTCGGCGCCCGCCGGCAGCGAGCAGCAGCGGCTGTGGCTGCTCCAGCGCCGCGCCCCGGGCTCCCGGGCCTACTCCGTCAACCAGGCCTTCCGCGTGGACGGCCCCGTCGACACCACTGCCCTGCGGCGGGCGCTGCGCGGCCTGGTGGCACGCCACGAGGCGCTGCGGACGGGCTTCGGCCTCGGCCCGGACGGCCTGGAGCAGACCGTCGGCGAGCCGTACGACCCCTGGCACGAGCCGGGGCCCCGGCGGACCTGGGACGAGGAAGAGGCGCACATCTTCGCCGACACCTTCTTCGCCGAGCCCTTCGACCTCGCCGTCCCCCGCATGCTCCGCGCCTGCTGGCTGCCGCGAGACGGCGGCGGCACCCTGCTGCTGCACCTTCACCACATCGCCGTGGACGGCTGGTCGTTGGGCATCCTGCTGCACGACCTGTCGGCCGCCTACGCCGGAACCGCGCGGCCCGGCACCCCGGCACCGACCCCGCTGGACTTCGCCGTCTGGCAGAACGATTGGTTCGCGAGCCCGGTCTACCAGACACAGCGCGACGAACTCCTTGCGTTCTACCGGGGACTGGCGGATCCCCAGGAGCCGTTGCCCGCCCCGGACGCGGATCCGGCTCCTCGGGCCCGCCTGCTGCACACCTCGCTGGACGTCGTCCGGCGGTCGCACGTGGACCAGTTGTGCGCCGAGTTCGGACTGACCCGGTTCCAGATCCTGCTGAGCGTGTTCTCCTGGTGCCTGTACGGCGTGACCGGCCTGGTGCGCCCACGCGTCGCCGCCCCGGTCGCGGGCCGCCCGGTGCGCGAGTGGGAGAACAGCGCGGGCATGATGGCGAACACCGTACTGCTGCCGCTGACCGTCGCACCCGGCGCGGACCTGCGCTCGCACCTCGCCCGCACCGGGACCGACACCGGGCAGGTACTGGAACGCCAGGACGTGGCACTGGCGGACGTGCTGACCGGCTGGGAGGCCGTCGGGGACAGCACACCGTTCGACTTCCTGTTCGTCCTGGAGAACACCGACTTCGGGGCGTTGCGACTGCCCGGCTGCGTCCCGACCCCCCTGTGGTGGGCGGCACCGGAGGCCAAATGCCCGATGACGGTCTCCGTGGTCGAGCACGCGGACGGGCTCGACGTGCTGTGGGAGTACGCCGAGGACCGGTTCACCGCCGAGGACGTCGAGGCGATGGCGGACCTGTTCCGGCGGGGCGTGGACGCGCTCGCGGCCGGTGGCCGCGGCACCGCGCGTGAACTCGTCGCGCCCTACCGGCGGTCCCTTCCGGTGCACGGGCGCGGACCCGCCCCGGAACCCGGCTTCACCACGATCGCCGAGGGCTTCGGCCGGCAGGTGGCCCGCACTCCGGACGCCCCCGCCGTCGTCACGGCCGACGGCGCCACCCTGAGCTACGCGGCCCTCGACGCCCGTGCCGCGGACCTCGCCACGGAACTGGCCCGCCGCTACCCGATCCCGGCCGACGGCGGCCCCTGCCGGGCGGCCCTGTACCTGGATCCCTCCGCCGAACACGTGGTGGCCCTGCTGGCCCTGGCAAGGCTGAACGTCACCGCCGTCCCCCTCGACCCCTCCTACCCGGCCGACGTACTGCGCCCGGTCCTGGAACAGGTCGACCCGCTGTGCGTCCTGACCGCGCAGGACGGCTCGGCCACGCTGGACACGCTGCTCCCGGACGGCGTGGTGCGCCATGTCGTCACGGCGGCGGATCCGGCGCGGCACGGCGGCGACGGCACGGGCGCGGAGCACGACCGGCACCGGGACGGCCAACGCCCGGCCGACGCACCGGCGCACGGCGGCACCCGCCCGCTGTACACGCTGTTCACCTCCGGCTCCACCGGCGTCCCCAAGGGCGTGCAGATCTACGACCGCACGCTGTGCGACCTGATCAGGTGGCAGTCCGGTCCTGGCGGCCTGACCGCCCCCGCGGCCACCCAGCAGTTCTCGATGCTGGCGTTCGACGTGTCCTTCCAGGAGATCTTCGGGACGCTGTGCACAGGTGGCGTCCTCCACCTCGTCCGCCCGGAGTGGCGGCAGGACGTACCCGCGCTCCTCGACCGGCTGGACTCCGCGGGCGCCGAGCGGATCTTCATGCCGTACGTGGCCCTGCACCTGCTCGCCGAGTACGCCGTCCGGCTGAACAGGTATCCTGCCCGCCTGCGCGAGGTGGTCACCGCCGGCGAGCAGTTGGTGTGCACGGACAGCATCCGGCGGTGGTTCGCCGGGCTCCCCGGCGCGCGCCTGTTCAACCACTACGG
Source organism: Streptomyces sp. NPDC059224 (assembly GCF_042754285.1). Classification (NCBI taxonomy): domain Bacteria; kingdom Bacillati; phylum Actinomycetota; class Actinomycetes; order Kitasatosporales; family Streptomycetaceae; genus Streptomyces; species Streptomyces sp. NPDC059224. Next base: position 53,880 of record NZ_JBHZAN010000021.1, on the reverse strand, counting down.
GCCGACCGAGACACATGTGGTCAGTGCCCTGTGCCTGGAGGGGGATCCCGGGCGCTGGCCCGAGCGGCCCGCCGTCGGACGCCCGGTGGCCGGCGCCGATCTGCGGGTGGTGGACGCCCAGGGCGACCCGGTCCCGCCCGGCCGCACCGGCGAGCTGCTGATCGGCGGGACCATGACCACCCGCTGCTACCTCGACGCACCCGCGCTCGACGAGACCCGGTTCGTCGAACTCCCCGGTGCGGGACTGTTCTACCGCACCGGCGACCGGGCGTACTTCGACCGTGCGGGCCTGCTGCACTACGCGGGCCGTGACGACCAGCAGATCAAGCTGAGCGGGCACCGGCTGGAACTCGGCTCCGTCGAGGCCGCCCTGCTGCGCCATCCCGCGGTGGCCAACGCCGTCGTCACAGGCGACGGCGGCCGGCTGACGGCGGGCCTGGAGGTCCGTGGCGAGGTGCCGTCCGCCGACGACCTCACCGCGCATCTGTCCGCCCTGCTGCCCTCCTACGTACGTGTGGACCGCTTCCGCAGGCTGGAGAGGCTGCCCCGCACCCCCAGCGGCAAACTGGACCGGCGGGCGGTCCTCCGGGCACCGGGGGAAGAGATCCGTCGTTCCGGGACCGCCCGCACGGGCCTGTCGGCCGAGGAGGAGCGCATCAGCGCCGCCTTCGAGGAGGTCACCGGATCGGCGATCGCACCCGATCAGACCTTCTTCGAGGCGGGCGCCTCCAGTCTGACGCTGATGCGCTTCCATCTGCGCTGCACCACCGAACTCGGCCTGCGCTTCAGCGTCGCTGACCTGTTCGAGCACGTCACCGTCCGCTCGCTGGCCCGCCATCTCACCACCCGGCGGCCGCCCACCCGGCCGGCCGCGATGGACGACGGGCCCCCGGGGCGGACCACCGGACCCGGCGAGCCGATCGCGGTCGTCGGCATGGCGGTACGAGTGCCCGGTGCCCCGGACCTGGCCGCCTTCTGGGAGCTGGTGGTCTCCGGCGGCACCGGGATCCGCCGCATCGACGCGCCGGAAGGAGTCGTCGGCGCGCACAGCACGCTCGACGGCATGCTCGACTTCGACCCGGGTCACTTCGGCATCAGCCCGCACGAGGCACGGCTGATGGACCCGCAACAGCGTCACCTGCTGATGGCCGGCGTGCAGGCCCTCGCGCACGCCGGAGTGGCGGACACCTCGGCCACCCGGGTGGGCCTGGTGGCCGGCGCGGGAGAGAACACCTACTTCCAGTCCCTGCTGCGCGAGGCGGACCCCGGCCGGCTGCCGGACGGCTTCCAGCTCGCCCTGCACCACGAGAAGGACTTCCTGGCCACCAAGGTCGCCTTCCACCTCGGGCTGACCGGTCCCGCCTTCAGCGCCCAGACGGCCTGCTCCAGTTCCCTGGTCGCCGTGCACCTCGCGGCCGGCCTGCTCCGGCAGGGTGAGGCCGACGTGATGCTCGCCGGCGGAGTGCTCGTCGACCCCGGGCTGACCGGCGGGTACCGCTACCGTCCGCAGCACATCTTCTCCGCGGACGGCGACTGCCGGCCCTTCAGCGACGACGCGACCGGCACGGTCGGCGCGAGCGGTGTCGGCGTCGTGGTCCTCAAGACGCTGCGGCGGGCACGACGGGACGGCGACACCGTCTACGCGCTCATCACCGGCTCGGCGATCAACAACGACGGTGCGGCGAAGATGAGTTACACCGCGCCGTCCCTGGCAGGACAGCGCGAGGTGATCCGCACCGCCCTGTCCCGCGCCGGGCGCACCGGCGCCGACCTCGGCTATGTGGAGGCCCACGGCACCGGTACCCGGCTGGGTGACCCGATCGAAGTGGGGGCGCTGCGGCAGGCGTTCGACGTGAGCGAGTCCGGCCGCTGCGCCCTGAGCTCCGTGAAGAGCCAGCTCGGCCACCTGGGCGCGGCCGCCGGTGTGGTCGGCCTGGTACGCGCGGTCCTCGCCGTGCACCACGGGACCCTGCCGCCCAATCTCAACTTCCGTGCCTTCAACCCGGAGATCGGTCCCGACCCGACGCCCTTCCACGTCCCGGCCGAGGCCGTGCCCTGGCCCGAGGGGCGCGAACGGGTGGCCGCGGTCAGCAGCTTCGGGATCGGCGGCACCAATGCCCACGTCATCGTGGAACAGGACACCGCGACGGGAACGGTGGCGGACCGCGAGGTACCCGGGTGCCTCGTCCTGTCGTCCTCCAGCGCGGACGCCCTCGCCGCCGACGCCACCCGGATCGCGGACTACCTTCAACTGCACCCGCAACGGTACGGGTTCGTGCTGCGTCATCTTCAGGGCGGGCGGGTCGCCCGCCGCCTGCGGGCGGCGGCACCCGTGACGGACGCCGCCGCGGCCGGGCGCTGGCTGCGCGCGGTGGCCACCGGGGCGGTGCCGCTCGGTACCGCGGATCCGGACGCCGTACCGGTCTCCGCGGCCGGCCGCGCGGCCGACGGCCTCGCCGCGGACTGGGCCGCCGGACGCCCCGTCGACTGGGGGGCAGGCTCCGCTCCGGCGCCCTGGGACTTCCCGCCGCCGTCCTTCTCCCTCGCGGAGTACGACTTCGACCGGCCGCCCGAGGAGCCGCGCGAGGCGCCGGCCGCCCCGCCCCGGCGGCTGCCCCGGGAGAACTGGCTGCACCAGCCGCACTGGGTCCGGCTGCGCCGTGCCGCGGTCGCGGACACCTCCGTGCCGGGCGGCCGCGCGTCCGCCGTGGTCGTCGTGGCCTCCGGGAACACTCCGCGGACGGCGCTCGCGCCCTTCAGGGCGGTGGCGTCGCGCGTCGTCCGGGTGCACCCGGCCGGCTCCTTCGCGCGCAGCGGACCGGACGCCTACGACGTGGACCCCGCCGATCCGGCGTCGCTGCGCCGGCTGCTCGACGCGCTGTCCGAGGACGGTGTCCCGGTCTCCGCCGACACCGAGTGGGTGCACGCCCTGCCCCTCGACGTGACGGGGCCGGTCGGTCCCGTCACCCTGGAACACGCCCGCCGCACCTGCGTGGACGGCACGGCTGCCCTGGCCCAGGCGCTGACCGGGCGAAACGCCTCACCCCGGGTGTGGTGGCTGTCGTACGGCGCCCGGCCCGTGGCGGGTGTGGTGGACAGACCCGAACTGGCGCTCCTCACCGGGCCGGTCGAGGTCGCCCACCAGGAATCGGTCCTGGAGGGCCACTGGCTCGACCTGCCCGACGGCGACCTCGGCCGGTGGGGCGGTCACGTGGCCGCGGTCCTCGCCGAACCGCGTGCGGCCGGGCGTCCCGACCGACCGGCCCTGCCGCGCCAGCTCGCGCTGCGGCAGGGTTACTGGTGGCGGCCGGGCACCGTCCCCGTGGCGGTACCGGAGGGGACGCGCTCCCTCGTACCGGCCGGAGCGGACACCGTCCACCTGGTGCTCGGCGGCACGGGTGGCATCGGCCGGGCCGTAGCCGCCTGGCTGCTCGAACACACCCGTGGCCGGGTGCTTCTGCTGTCGAGGAACCCGCGGCTGCCCGTGGAGCTGAACGGCTGGGCGCACCGCGTCGGGCTCGTCCCGGCGGATCTGGCGGCCATGCCCGTGCACGAGGTCGCGGCGGCCGTCGCCGGCCACACCGCACGGCTGGACGGCGTCGTCCACGCGGCCGGTCTCGGCCACGGAGGGCTGCTCGTACGACGCGACGCCACCGCGATGCGCGAGGCCGCCGCGGTCCGCGACAGGGGCGCACTCGTCGTCGAGCACCTGATCGGAGCCTTCCGCCCGGAGATCGCGGTCTACTGCTCCTCGATGTCCGCCCTGCTCGGCGGTGTCGGCCAGAGCGACTACGCGGCCGGGGCGGGGCTCCTCGACGGCTTCGCCCACCACCGGGCCACCGGGACGGAGACAACCGTCCGGATCGGTATCGACTGGGACATCTGGAGCGAGACCGGGATGGCGACCCGGGTCCGGAACCCGGACAGCCGCCATCAGGCCCACCTCGGGGTCGGCCTGACCGTCGAGGAAGGCAAGGCGGTCTTCGCCGATGCGCTCGCCCTGCAACTGCCGCAACTCCTCGTGTCCACCACCGGCATCGAGGTCTCCCGGGCCTTCTACGCGCCGGCCCGGATCGCGGACCGGCCCCGGGGCTCCGGAGCGGTGCCGGCCACGGACGGCGAGGAGACAGAGGCGGCCTCCTGCGACACCGGGGGTGCCGGAGCGCGGGCGGACGCCATGGCCCGGGTGGTCCAGGACCTGCTGGGCGTGGCGGAGCTGGACCCCGAGGACTCGCTGTACGACCTGGGCGCGGACTCGCTGACCCTGCTCAGCCTGATCGCCCGGATCGAGGACGACTACGGCGTCGAGTTCGATCTGGCCTCCTTCAGTCACCGTGTCAGTCTCACGGAGATCCTGAAACACATCGAGGCGGCCCTCACCTCCGCCGAGCCCATCGCCGAGGCGGCCGACGGCGCCTGCCGGGTCGTGCTGGACATCTGGCAGGAGGGAACCGGTCCGGCCGTCCTGTGCCTGGTGCACCCGGTGGGCGGAGACATCCAGGCCTACCGCGCGCTGGTGGCGGCGCTCGGCCCGGCGCCCACGGTGTGCCTCATCGCCGACCCGGGCCTCCGCGACGCCGGGACGCCCGCATGGTCACTGGCCGAGCGGGCCCGTCACTACGACACGGAACTACGAGAGCGCTTCGGCGGACCGGACCACCGGCTGCACCTCGCCGGATGGTCCTACGGTGCCCGTGTGGCGATGGAGATGGCGGGTCTCGCCGAGTCGGCCGGCCGGCCGCTGGAGGCGCTCTACCTCCTGGATCCGCCACCGCCCCAGGCGCAGGCACTGGTCGCCGCCTACGACGAGGCACATCTGGAAAAGGTGTTCGCCGCCGAACTCGGCGCCGGGGCCTCCTCGTTGCCGGCCGGGCACGCACAGGCGTACGCCGAGAGGCTGGCCCGGTGCTGCCGCGCGAACCTGCGCAGCCTCGGGGAGCACCGCGTACGGCCGCTCGTCTCCGTCCCCACGTATCTGTGGCTGGCCGAACGCTCCACGGCGGGCATGCCCACCCCCGTGGGTCCTCGGGAGCCGGACCGGCAGTGGGCCACCTGCCTGCCCCCGTCCGCCGTCCTCAGGTCTCTGCCCACGGACCACTACGGCATCGTCGCGGCACCCCACGTGGACACGGTCGCCGAGACGATCAGGACGACGCTGGCGGCATCGGGCACCGCTGGCCGCGGGATCGCCGACCTGTAAACCGCATCCCCCTCAGGAGGTTGACATGGAGTCATACGAACGCGAGGCACTGGAAGCGGTGACCACACGTCCCGCGTACCCCTACCGCACGCTGACCGTCGAACGGATCACCCCCGTTCTGGGGGCGGAAGTCTCGGGCGTCGACCTGTCGCAGGAGATACCGGCGCAGCAGCTGGAGGAGATCCGGGCCGCCTTCCGCGACCACCACGTCCTCGTCTTCCGCGATCAGACGATCACCGCCGAGCACCACAAGCGCTTCGCCGCCGCCTTCGGTGAACTGCGCCCCGTCAACCCGCCGCCGGAGGAGGGTGATCCCTACATCCTGGAGATCCGCACGACGTCGGCCGCGGCGGATGTGGCGGGCAACGGCTGGCACGCGGACGGCACCGCCGACGCCGAACCGTCCCTGGGGTCGATGCTCTACATCACCGAGATCCCCGAGCCGGGATGCGGCGGCGACACCCTGTTCGCCAACATGCATCTCGCCTACGACATGCTCTCGCCGGCCATGCGCGCCCTGCTGGACCCGCTGACCGCGATACACGACGGCGCGCAGGCCCTGGCGGGATACACACCGCCCGCCGACTACGTCGTCCCCAAGAGCGAACACCCGCTCATCGCCCGGCACCCCGAGACCGACCGCAAGCTGCTGTATGTCAACAAGGCCTACACCAGTCGCATCCCGCAGCTCTCCGCCGACGAGAGCCGGGCCCTGCTCGACATGCTCTTCGACATCACCGCCCGCAGGCCGGTCCTGCACTGCCGCGTCCGCTGGACGCCGGGCACGCTCGTCTTCTGGGACAACCGGTGCGTCCAGCACCACGCGTCGTACGACTACTACCCGTACGCCCGCTACGGCCAGCGCGTCGCCATCAACGGCGGCCCCGTCAAGGGCTGATGCCGTGCACAGGTGCGGCGTCGTACGCGGGACCGGTCCCGTGTACGACGCCGCCCGGTCAGCTTCTGTCCGTGAGGTCTAGAACTGCTCGACGAAGTAGGGCTCGACGGTCATCCAGCCGTTGCCCGAGGCGCCGTTCAGGCGGCCCGAGGAGTTCTGGGCGAGGGTGTACCAGGACTCCACGTAGTCGGGGTCGTCGGTGAACCACCCGTCGGGGATCGCGCTCAGGACCGCGTTCACCAGCGGGATGTAGGTGCCCTGGTCGGTCACCGTGAGCAGCGCCGTGGTGATCGCCTGGGCCAGCGCACGGTAGTTGGTGCCGTCGTCGTCCTCCATCATGACGACGTCGGCCAGGTTGTACTTGTAGTTCGACCAGTTGACCAGGATCTGGTTCGGGTAGTAGACGGTGCCGTCGTAGTCCAGGTAGGGCATGTCCACCGAGTCGACGCGCGCCGCGCCGTCCTGGCCGAATCCGGTCACCAGCGAGAACATCTCGGCGGAGCCCTTGAACCACGGCTCCTCGTCGTCGTTCACCTCGATGGCCGTGACCTTGGTCGCCCACCAGCCGGCGCTCGCGGCGGCGGCGCTGTTCGCCGCCTTCGGCGCAGAGGTCAGCCCCTTGTCGACGAAGGCCTTCTGCAGCACCTTCAGGCCGGCCCGGTGCGCCTTGGTGACGTCGATGTCCAGGATGTACAGCGGGCGGTCCGGGACGCGCGCGGTGTCGACGGCGTGGGCGTGGCCCTGGCTGTCGTACGCCGTGATGGTCGTGGCGTCGTCGTCGGTGGCGGCGACGGCGATCCAGGGGGTGACCTTGGTGTTCAGGTGCGACCGCATGGACGGCGCGCCCAGCCGGACGCGCAGCAGCGAACCGGTCGACACGGGCAGGCCCTTCAGGTCCGCGATGCGACGGTCCGCGGCGGAGACGGCGGCGAGCAGGTTCCTGCCCTGCGGAGCCGCGGTGCGGCCCGCCAGCGACTGGAGGTCCACGTCCTCGGTGCCGAGCGCGGCCGCACGCACCTGCGCGCGCCACCGCGGGTCGCGCAGCGAGGCGGACAGTGCCCGCGCGATGTCCTGTTCGGTCGACCGCACCGGGGACTTCCGCAACGGTGTGGCCTGGTCGCCCGCGTCCCGCACCGGCGCGGCGATCGCCGGCTGGACGGCGCCGCCGATGACCGCGGACAGCATCACGCCGATGAGGACGCCGCGTCTCTTGCTTGATCTGCTCACCATGCTCCTCGTGTTGGTGGTCGCCGCCGCGCCCACGGTGAACGGGCGGCCGTGCTGGGGTGGTGGGCCCGAAGTGCTCCGGGCATCCGGAATTAGCCCGTACATGACACGCGTAGACACGGCGGATGAACGGGCGGCCATGCTTGATCGGCGCCGGGCCGCACAGCGGCACTCGTCGCCTCGAGGGGAGGCTGTGGGAACGGAGTCGCGGCCGGGAGGCGCGGCTACCGGGTACGGTCGGCGGCCGGGCGCCCCCGCGGACTGCCCAGCGACCTGAGCATGATCTTCTCGGTGCCTGCCAGGTACGTCTCCGCCGCGCGGCACGCCTCCTCGCAGTCCCGGTCGACCACCGCGCGCACCACCGGCGCGAGCCGGTCCGTGGCCCGCGCGGCGTCCTCGAACGGCGCCCGCAGCGAGGCCCGTACCGGAAGATATGCGTTGAACAGCGTGTTCGTGAGGAGGAGATAGACCCGGTTCCCCGTGGCCCGCGCCAGTTCGCGGTGGACCTCCGCGTCGGCGAGCTGGACGGCGTCGGCGTCCGGGCCGTCCGCGACCAGACGCAGCAGGTGTTCCAGGCGCCGGGCCTGCCGTTCCGTGCGCCGTACCGCCGCGCGGCCGGCGATCAGAGTGCCGACCTGCCGCCGCACCTCGAAGACCTCCCGCAGCCAGGAGGGGTCCTGCGCGGCCAGCATCGGGAGCAGGTCGGCGCCGCCGACCCGCAGGTAGTCCAGGATGCGCGTACCGATGCCGTGCCGGGTGCTCAGCAGTCCCGCCTGCTCCAACCGGGACAGCGCGTGCTTCAAGGTCGTCCGGGTGACCCCGTACCCGGCGGCCAGCTCCCTCTCGGGGGGCAGCAGGGCGCCGGGTTCGTGCGTGCCGCTCAGGATGTCGTCACGCAGCCGTGCTTCCAGCAGGTCGACCACGGTTCGGCGCGGAATGCTTTCGACGGCCACGGAGGATCTCCCAGGCTTCGGTCAGTGGTTCAGCGGCCCGCTGGTCCAGCGGGCCCACCGGTTCAGCGACTTCTTGGTCCAGTGGCTCAGCCACTGCCTCAGTGAAGCAGCCTCCTGGCACCGCGTCAATTGCCTGACGGACAGGTTCGGTTGCCCACGTTCTACGCGTGGAGAACCGGCGCGCGGCACGGGCCCTCGCCCGGTCGTCGCCTTCCCTGGAGGCGCCCTGACCAAAGGGGGCACCGACCACCACGCCGGCCTCTGAGGACGTGCGCGACCGGGCCCCGGCCCCGGGCCTTCATCAGGCGCGTCCCGCCCGGAAGGGCTGTCCGGCCTCATCCGGTCCCTCCCCGGCACACGGCGGTGCGAGAACCGACTCGCGGTCGCCGGGGGGTGACCGCGTCGTGCTCTCGCAAGAGCCGGGGAGAGCCGGGCCCTAAGCCGGGTCCAGCCCGGTCATGAGTTCCGCGAAGGCCTGGGCGGCCGTCGGTGAGGTGAAGAGCCGGTCGAGACGGGCCCGGGCCACGTGACGCAGGAACGGGCCCGCGTGGGTGTCGTCGCCGGCGTCGTGGACCGTCCGGGTCAGCCAGTGGGAGAACTCCTGGTCGTTCCAGACCCTGCGCAGGCAGCGCCGCGAGTAGGTGCGCAGCCCCGTGTCGTCCTGGTCGCGGACGTGGTCCCGCACCGCGCGGGCGAAGAGATCGGCGTCGTACAGGGCGAGGTTCATACCCTTGCCGCCCATGGGGGACACGATGTGGGCGGCGTCCCCGACGAGGAACAGCCGGCCGTACTGCATGGGGTCGTGGACGAGGCTGCGCAGCCGGAAGGTCTCACGGTCGGTGATCGGCCCCGCGATCAGGGCCGGGTCGGCCAGGCGGGTGCGCAGCGCCTCCCAGACGCGGGTGTCCGGCCAGGCGTCGGGACGGTCGTCGGACGGGCACTGGAGGTAGTAGCGGCTGCTGTGCGGTCCGCGGGGGAAGTGCGCGGCGAAGCCGTGCGAACTGACGGCGAGCAAGGGGTGGGCGGGTGGCGGGGCGTCGGCCAGGACGGTGAGCCAGCCGATGCCGTGGTCGAGGGTGTGCGCGGTGAGCACACCCTCGGGGACGGTGGACCGGGAGACGCCGTGATCACCGTCGCAGCCGGCGACGAAGGCGCAGGTGATCGCATGCCGGGCGCCGTCGGCGGAGCGGAAGCGCACGGTCGGGCGGTCTCCGGTCAGGTCGTGCAGGGAGACGTCGGCCACCTCGTAGCGCAGGTCGCCGCCGTCGGCGAGATGGGCGGCGGTGAGCTTGTGGACCAGGACCTGCTGGGGACACAGGCGCGCCCCGGGGCCTGCGGAGCCGTCGCTGTCGTCGACGAGGTGGCTCTCCCCGTCCACCCGGAACTCCAGGATGCCGTCGTGCGGGGCGCCGCCCAGCACCAGGTCGGCCAGCCCCCAGGACGCGAACATCCGCACGGCACGGCTCTCCACGATGCCGGCCCGCTGCCGCTGCGCCACGTACGCACGGCTGTGCCGCTCCAGGACGACACAGTCGACGCCGCATCTGCGCAGCAGACTGGCGACGGTCAGCCCGGCCGGACCCGCACCGATCACCACGACCGTCGTGGACTGCGACACCTCGGCCGACTCGTGCTCCCCTGCTGCCACTTGCCACCTCCGCGGTCAGCGCAGCGAGGGCCTGGCGGTGTCCGTGGCACGGTCCGCCGTGGGCCCCGTCAACTGCGGGTCACCGGCCATGATCCGGGCGTGCAGGCCGGTCGGCTCCGGGCCGGGGCCGATGCCCAGTTCCTCGGCGAGCACCTGGCGCACCCTGCCGAACACCGCCAGTGCCCCGCCCTGGCGTCCGTGAAGCCGATGAGGTCCGCGACGACCAGCCCGTGCCGCCCCTCCCGGAGACGGTGCTCGAATTACTGCTCACGAGGTCGAGACCCCGGCGAGGGGTTCGCCCCGTCGGAGCGCGAGCGCCTCGTTCAGCAGGCTGCCGCACCCGGCCTCCCGGCCGGCGTCCCGTGCGTTCATGGCTTCGGCGGCGAGTCCCTCGGCCCGCACCGCGTCCACCGACGCGGGTGGGACCGTCAGTTGGCAGCCGTCGCGCAGCGACACCAGGAGCTTGGGCGCGGCCCGGTTCTCCTCCACGACCTGCCGCAGTCCGGATGCCCTCGGCCATTCCCCTCCCCTGACCCAGCCTCCTCGCCGGGCGCATCCCGATGCTCTGCCAGTCTCGACTCACCTGCAAGCCGCGCGACCGATAATCGAGATCTTTTGACCGAAAACAGCAGTCGATTTCCGCCGCTCCGTGGCCCCGACCTCGCACCGGAAGCGCCGGAACGGGCCGCGACCTGCTCCTTCGCCGGCACCACCGCCCGTGACGGGCGTCGGCCGGTCGGGCCACGTACGCGAGACCGCCCACCCCGGGTTCGCGGCAGAGGCCGGCGTCGACGCGCCACGGGCGCGCCTCGAAGGCCTCGCGCAGGCGACGCACAGGAGTCGATGAAACGTTGCGCCACTCTATTGACGCCGCTCACCAACTTTCATATGTTGCCACCGCATTACCGATTTGAAACGTTTCAAGTCGCCTGTCCGCTCCACCGCTCACCGAGCCGCCCTGCTTCGCCCGACGCGCGTGAAGGAGAACTCCGTTGGCCAGTCAGACCACACCCCCCACCCCCGGCTCACCGGAACCCCCGGTCAGCAGACGCGGCTTCCTCGGCACGGCCTCGGCGCTGGCGGCCGGTGCTCTCGCCGCGGGCGCCGTCGGCACGTTCACCGCGGGCGCGCAGGCGGCCACCGGAGCACCCGCGGCCGGGCCCGTCGGGCTGTCCCCGGCCCGCTGGATCTGGTACCCGGAAGGAGATCCGCGCTCCGGCGCCCCCGCCGGACACCGCTACTTCCGCACGAGTTTCACCGTCGCCGAGGGTGAGGTGACCGACGCGCAACTCGTCGTCACCGGCAACGACTTTGTCGACGTATGGCTCAACGGAAAGCCCCTCGCCGCCTCCCCCAGAGCCGCGCAGTCCTGGCGTGACGCCCTGTACGTGGACCTGCGGTCCGCCGTGACCGCGGGGACCAACACCATCGCGCTGGCCGGCCGGAACGAGGGCGGGTCGGCCGGTGTCATCGGGCGGATCCGAGTGCTGACCAGCGGCGGCACGACCGATGTCGTCACCGACGGCCGGTGGTCGGCGGGCAAGGACGTGCCGACGGGATGGGAACAGCCGGGCTTCGCGGCCGAGGGCTGGCCGGCCGCCCGGGATCTCGGCGGCTACGGAACGGCTCCCTGGTACGCGCGGGTCGCCGCTCCCGACCTCTCCGCCCCGTCCCCGCTGAGCGTGGCCGGCCGCACCGTGGAGCGGCGCGCCCTCCCCCTGGGCGTGGACGCGGACCACCCGCGCTTCGGCTGGAGACTCGACTCCACGGAGCAGCAACAGCGCCAGGGCGGCTACCGGATCCAGGTCTCCTCCACGGCGGGCGGCTCCGGTGATCTGTGGGACAGCGGACGGGTCGCGTCCGGCAGCCAGACCGACATCGTCTACGCGGGCCGGCCCCTGAAGAGCCTGACCCGGTACTTCTGGCGGGTGCGTGTCTGGGACACCCGAGGCCGGGCGGCCACGTGGAGCGAGCCGGCGTGGTTCGAGACCGGGCTGCTGGCGCCCGCGCAGGAGTGGTCCGCCGCGTTCATCGGGCGGCCGCCGGGCCCGGACCTCTCGGGAGCCACCTGGATCTGGTACCCGGAGGGCGATCCCGCGTCCCAGGCACCCGTCGCCACCCGCTCCTTCCGGCGCACCTTCACGCTGGCGGCCGCACCCGCCGCCGCCGGCCTGATCGTCACCGGCGACGACACCGCGGACGTCTGGGTCAACGGAACCAAGGTGAGCAGCTCCCGGCGTGTCACCGACTCGTGGAAGAGCGCCGCCACGGTCGATGTCACCGGGTATCTCAGGAGCGGCGACAACACCCTCGCGGTCGCGAGCCAGAACACGACCCTCTCCCCGGCCGGACTCATCGCCAAGCTCACGGTCACGGGCGGCCCGACCGTGGTCACCGACGAGGCGTGGAGGTCGCACCAGGACCCGCCCACGGGCTGGCAGAGCCCCGGATACGACGACAGCGCCTGGCCGGCCGCACGCGCGCTCGCCCCGTACGGCAGCGGCCCATGGGGGTCGAACGTCCAGGTCGCGGGGCCGGCACCGATGCTGCGCGGCACCTTCGACGTGCGGGGACGCGTCACCTCGGCACGGCTGCTCACCACCGCGCTCGGCCTTCACGAGACCCGGCTCAACGGCGCTAAGGTCGGCGAGGACGTGCTGGCCCCCGGGTGGACCGACTACGCGAAGCGCCTCCAGTACAAGGTGTTCGACGTCACCGCGGACCTCCGGCGCGGGACCAACGTGCTCGGCGCCTGGCTCGGCAACGGCTGGTACTCCGGCAACCTGGGCTTCGCCGGCAGCCGGCACTACGGCACCCAGCCGTTCTACGGCGCACAGCTGCACATCACCTACGCCGACGGATCCACCCAGCTCGTGACGACGGACCGCGACTGGAGGACGGCCACCGGCGCGATCACCGCGGACGACCTGTACCAGGGCGAGTCCTACGACGCGCGCCTGCACGCAGAGGGCTGGGACTCGCCGGGCTTCGACGACAGCGCCTGGACCGCCGTCGCCGTGCACGACGGGGCCGTCCCCCGGCTGGTGGCGCAGGTCGACGGCGGTGTCACCGTGCAGCAGGAATTCCGCCCGGTGTCGGTCACCGAACCGCGGCCCGGGGTGTGGATCTTCGACCTGGGGCAGAACTTCGCCGGCTGGAACCGCATCGCGGTCCGCGGCGACGCCGGCACCACGGTCACCGTCCGGCACGGCGAGGTCCTCAACCCCGACGGCACGCTCTACACCACCAACCTGCGGGCCGCCCAGGCCACCGACTCCTTCACCCTCGCCGGCACCGGGAGCGTGGAGACGTACGAGCCCCGGTTCACCGTCCACGGCTACCGTTACGTCGAGCTCAGCGGCCTGCCGTCCGGATTCCGGCCGGACGCCGGCGCCGTCACCGGTCGCGCGGTGTGGACGGACGCCCGGCGGCCGGGCACGTTCAGCGCGTCGGACCCGCTGCTCAACAAGCTCCAGCACAACATCGTGTGGGGCGAGCGCAGCAACATGCTCTCGATCCCGACCGACTGCCCCCAGCGGGACGAACGCCTCGGGTGGACGGGCGACATCGCCGCCTTCTGCGCGACCTCCACCTTCAACCTGGACACGCACGCCCTCCTCGCCAAGTTCGTCGACGACCTGGCGGACGCCCAGCAGGCGAACGGCGCCTTCACGGACGTCGCGCCCGCGGTGATCGGCGGCTCCGGCACGGCCGGCTGGGGAGACGCGGGAACCGTCATCCCCTACACGCTGTGGCAGCGCTTCGGTGATCTCAGCGTCGCGGACCGGCACTTCACGGCGATGGCCCGGTGGGTCGACTATCTGCGCGCCACGGCCGGCAGCGACCTGATACGCGATCAGCAGACCTACGGCGACTGGCTCAACGTCGACGACAACACGGCCCAGGACCTCGTCTGCACGGCCTACTTCGCCTGGTCGGCCCGCCTGGTGGCGCGCATGGCGGCCGCCACCGGCCGGGGCACCGAGGCCACCGCCTACGGGCAGCTCGCCGACCGGGTCGCGGCGGCCTTCCGCGCCCGGTTCGTCTCGGACGACGGCACGGTCCGCGGCAACACCCAGACCGGCTATGTGCTGGCTCTGGCCTTCGAGCTGCTGCCCGCGTCCCTGGCCGGGGCGGCGGCGGACAAGCTCGCCGCCAAGGTCGCGGCCACCGGCGGACACCTCAGCGTCGGCTTCCTCGGCGTGGAGAACCTCCTGCCCGTGCTGGCGGACCACGGTCACGTCGAGACGGCGTACCAGGTCCTGCTCCAGCGCGGCTTCCCCGGCTGGGGCTACATGATCGAACACGGGGCCACCACGATCTGGGAGCGCTGGGACGGCATCCGCACCGACGGCTCGTTCAACGACCCGGGCATGAACTCCTTCAACCACTACGGCCTGGGCTCGGTCGGCGACTTCCTCTACCGCCAGGTCGGCGGCCTCGGCCCCGCGAGCCCTGGTTACGCCTCGCTGCGCATCGCGCCGCGGCCGGGCGGCGGCCTGACCTCCGCCGTCAGCACGTACGACACCCCGTACGGCGCCGCGGCGAGCAACTGGGCCGTCTCAGGCGGCCGGTTGCGGCTGCACGTCACCGTGCCCGTCAACACCTCCGCCGCCGTCACCGTGCCCACCTCGCGACCGGAGTCGGTCGTCGCCCCGGTGCAGGCTGTCCCGGCAGGCCCGGCGACCTACCATCTGCCGGCCGGTCACTACACCTTCACGGCCACCCTCTGACCACCCGGGAGGTACGCGGGGACGGGGCGCACGCGCCGTCCCCGCACGACCGCCGGGGCCCGCGCCGGCGGGCCCTCTTTGAGAAACGACAGCGATAAATCCGATGTACGTGAGCTGTTGGACTCGGGAATCAAGCCGGGGCACAGTAGGCACGTTCACCCCCCGAACGGTATGAAACCCACTGCCACCTGCGGAGACCCCCATGAACCACGTCGCGGACCCCGAGCGGTACAACGGCACGATGCGCTATCGGCGCACCGGGCGTTCGGGCCTCGACCTGCCCGTCCTGTCGCTGGGTTACTGGCACAACTTCGGGGACGACCGGTCCTTCGAGAGCCAGCGGGACATCGCGCTGCGCGCCTTCGACCTCGGGATCACCCACCACGACCTGGCGAACAACTACGGTCCGCCCTACGGCTCCGCGGAGATCAACTTCGGGCGGCTGATGAAGCAGGACCTCGCGCCGTACCGGGACGAGCTGGTCGTCTCGACGAAGGCCGGATGGGACATGTGGCCCGGCCCCTACGGCCAGGGCGGTGGCTCCCGCAAGTACCTGCTGGCCTCCCTCGACCAGTCCCTGCGGCGCACGGGCCTCGACTACGTCGACATCTTCTACTCGCACCGGCTCGACGCGGGCACGCCCCTGGAGGAGACGATGGGCGCGCTGGACACCGCCGTCCGCCAGGGCAAGGCCCTGTACGTCGGGATTTCCTCCTACGACGCCGAGCGCACCCGGCAGGCCGCCGCGATCCTGCGGGACCTGGGCACACCCCTGCTCATCCACCAGCCCTCGTACAGCATGGTGAACCGCTGGATCGAGACGAACGGGCTGCTCGACGCGGCGCAGGAGGAGGGCTTCGGGGTCATCGGGTTCACGGCGCTCGCGCAGGGCCTGCTCACCGGACGCTACCTCGACGGAATCCCCGAGGACTCGCGGGCCGCGGCCGGCACGTCGTTCGACACAAACTGGCTGTCGGACGACATGGTGAACAGGCTCCGCGCCCTCGACGCCGTCGCCCGGCGCCGTGGGCAGACCCTGGCGCAGATGGCGCTCGCCTGGGCGCTGCGTGACCGGCGGGTCACCTCGCTGGTCATCGGCGCGTCCCGTACCGAACAGCTGGAGCAGAACGTCGCCGCGCTGGAGAACCTGGAGTTCACCGCGGAGGAGCTGGCCGAGATCGACACGCACGCCGTCGACGGCGGCGTCGATCTGTGGCACGACGCCCGGACCGGGAAGATGAACTGAGGCCCCGCGCCGGACGTTCGGCAGACGGCCGTGCCGGGGTGCCACTCGGGACGGCCGAAGCGGTGGGCGGCCCAGAGCAGGGCCGTAACTCCGGCGGCCAGCAGGAGCGCGCTTTCAGGAGCAGGGGAGGCTGCCGGCCGGACCACTCGATGCCGGGTGTGGTCGCCGTGGCGCAGTTGGCGGCGCACGTGCGCCACCGGCCGGAAAGAGAAACGCACCGCCCCTGGCCCGCACCATGCGCCGGTCCCCGGCTTCGGCGGCGCGATCGAGTGCGCACGAGCAACAATTGCGAGGGCGTGGACAAACGGCGCAGACCGGCCCCCGCTTCACCGCCGCCCTCCGGCCGGCGGTACGCAACGGGGCCGTTGCCCGAGGTCAGCAGGGTCGGGGCGGCATCAGGCGAAGGCGAGAGAGCGGAACGCGTCACGGACGGGGACGAGGGACTCGTGTTCCCCGGTGCGGTGACCGGAGTTGGTCAGCAGGACCGCCCAGCGGCCCTGCCCGGGGGACAGCCATGCCGCGGCCGCGCCGGAGCCGTGGTGTTCCCAGACGTCGTCGGCCCCGGGAGCCGTTTTCGGCGCCGGACGCCAGAACAGGCCGCCGCCGGGGGTGAGTCCGCCGGTCTGGAGGCGCAGCGACTCCTTGATCCAGGCGCTGCCGAAGCCCGGCCTGCCGTCGCCCCGTCCCGGCTGGAGCAGGTGGCGGAGGAAGGCCGCGAGGTCGGGCAGGACGGAGAGGACTCCGCAGGTGCCGCGGGGGCCGAACCGGGTCCGGGTCATGCCGAGGGGCTGCCACACGTCGGTGGCCGCGAGGACCTCGAGTCTCTGACCGGAGACCTCCTCGGCCAGGTAGCCGAGGACGAGGGCGGCGCGCCCGGTGTACTCCACGGCCTCCCCGGGCGGGCGGCGCACGGCGTCACGGAGGACGCCGTCGCGCATGTCCCGCGGGTCGGTGCCGTACAGGTTGCTCAGGTCGGTCCGGAGCGGGAGACCCGCCGTATGGGTGAGCAGGTGGCGGGCGCTCACCCGGCCCAGCGGACGGCCGCGCACCTCGGGCCAGAAGTCACCCAGCGGCTCGTCCAGGAGCAGCTTGCCGCCCTCGACGAGCGCTCCGACCGTCGACCACACCGCGAGGACCTCCGTGAGGCCTTCGACATCGAAGACGGTGTCGTGCCGCATCGGTTCGTCGGGCCGGCCGGAATCCGGCAACCCCGGCGTGCCGAGGACCATGTTTCCGGAGGGGTCGCCGACGGCCCAGACGGCGCCCGGGTAGACCTGGTCGCGGACGCCTTCGTCGACGATCTGGCGGATGCGGTCGATGTCGAGCTCAAGAGCCATGGTCTCCCGATCTGTCCTGGTCCATACCGTTCCATGCCGTTCTGTACCATCTCCTGCCGCTCAGCGTAGTGAGACGAGCGGGGAGCTCCTGGCTGCGCCACGGCGGGGCGGAGACGTGACACCCGCTCTCCGGCCCGCGGACCATGGCGGGGGCGGACTTCCGGCCTCGCCCGGGCGGACCGCCCGACCCGCCGCACGGGGCGGCGCCCGCCGACCGGCTGAGGTCGCGCCGCCAACCGGCGGGTTTGTGACCGGCCGGCGGCAGACGGGCTCCCGCGGGGGTAGGCATCGACCGATTGACGCGAGGAGCGGAGCGCCCATGATCCGGGTACTGGTGGTCGATGACGAGGCTTTGATCCGCACGGGTTTCACGCACATCCTCGAATCGGCCGACGACATCGAGGTGGTCGCGGCGGTGCCAGGCGGCGAGGCCATGCACATGGTGCGGGAGCTGCGCCCGGACGTCGTCCTGCTCGACATCCGGATGCCGGACGTGGACGGGCTCACCATCCTGGCGGAACTCCGCCGCATGCCGGAGCCCCCGGTGACCGCCATGCTCACCACGTTCGACACCGACGAGTACGTGGCGACCGCGCTGCGTTCGGGCGCCGCCGGATTCCTGCTCAAGGACACCGATCCCGAACAGCTGCCCTACCTGGTGCGCAGCCTGGCCGAAGAGGGGACCGTACTGTCGTCCAAGGTGACACGCCTGGTGGTGGGCGGCTATCTCGACAACACCGTCCGTGAGCCCGGCGCCCTCCGCCTCACCGCCCGGCTCACCGAGCGCGAGCGTGCCGTGCTCGTCCTGATGGCGGAAGGGCTCGCCAACAACGAGATCGGCGAACGGCTGCACCTGAGCACCGGCACCATCAAGGGTCACGTGACCAGCGTGCTCGGCAAACTGCGGGTGAGCAGCCGGGTCCAGGCGGCTCTGATCGCCGAGCGCGCGGGGCTGCTCACCCACGCGCAGGACGAGGGCGCCAGGTGAGCCGCCGCAGGCCGCCGGCCACGCTCGTCGACCTCGTCGTCGTCGGCGTCGCGCTGGCCGACGCCTGGGCGCACGTCGACCTGCAGGACCGGCCGACCACCGGATGCGCGGTGGTCGGCGCCCTTGCCCTGGCGCTGCGTCACCGCACACCCCTGACGACCTTCGTCCTCACGCTCCCCACCGGTCTGGTCACCGACGCCGTGGTCGCGCCCATGGTCGCGCTGTACACGCTGTCCTCCCTCAACCGCCACCGTCTGCTGCTGGGCGGCTGTGCGCTGCTCTACGCGATCATCGACTTCCTGCCGTGGCCGTGGTCGTCCCTGGACGCCACCGAACTGTCCCAGACGAACAGCGTGTTCCACCTCAGCTATACCCTGGCAACCGCTGCCGCTCCCGTCTTCCTGGGCCAGCTCGTCCAGGCCCGGCGCGAGCTGTCGCTGCGGCTCGCCGACATCTCCGAGGCCCGCAGACAGGAACGGCTGCTGACCGCTCAGAGCGTTCTGGCGAAGGAACGCGCCCAGCTGGCCCGGGAGATGCACGACGTGGTCTCCCATCAGGTCAGCCTCATCGCCGTACAGGCCGGAGCGCTCCAGGTGGGCGGGCGGGACGCGGAGACGAGACACGCCGCGGCCACCATCCGTCGGCTGAGCGTGCAGACCCTGGAAGAACTGCGGCACATGGTCGGCGTCCTGCGGGCGTCGGGCAGCAGGCCCACGGAGCTGACCCCGCAGCCCTCGCTCGCCGACCTGGAGCATCTGCTGGAGGCCGGCGGTATCGAGGCGAAGCTGGAGATCGATCTGCCCGATGAGCTGCCGCCCACGGTGCAGCGCGCCGTGTACCGGACCGTGCAGGAAGCACTGACCAACGTCCGCAAACACGCCCCCGGCGCCACCGTGACCGTCCGCATCGGGCTCAGCGACGGCGCCCTGCGCGCCACGGTCACCAACACCGCCCCCACCCGCAGCGCGCTCGCCCTGCCGAGCGCCCACCACGGCCTGGCGGGACTGGCCCAGCGGGCGGAGCTCCTCGGCGGCACCGTCACCTCCGGCCCCACGGCCGAGGGCGGCTACGAGCTCTGCCTCGAACTGCCCCATGAGCGCGGCCGCTGACCACGGACCGCGGTCCGGCTCCACACCCGGCCGGTCGGCCGGGTGCTTTCGGACACCTGGCGGATAGTGCCGGCCGGGTCCTGCGCCGACTGTGGAAGGCACGGGTCTCACCCCGTCGGAAGCCGCACCCGGCCAGGAAAGAGGTAGGTCCCATGACGATCCACCTGACGCTTCTGTGTGCTCCCGGCGGCGACGCCACCGTGGACCCGCTGCTCGGTGACGCCCATCTGAGTGACCAGGCCCTGCACCTGGCGGAATACGCGAGAGCGGTGCTCTCTCCCCACGAGCCGGCCGTCCGGACGCCCTCCGTCCGCTGTTCGGAGACCGCCGACGCCATCGGCCTGGCGGCCTCGTCCGAACCCATGCTGCGCGATCTCGACGTGGGCAGCTGGCGCGGCCGCACGGTCCGTGACATCGCCGCGACCGATCCCGACGGGTTCAGCGCCTGGCGCACGGATCCGGATGCCGCCCCGCACGGCGGGGAGTCGGTACGGCAGCTCTGCCGCCGGTCGGCGGACTGGCTGGGCAGCGTGGCGCAGGACACGGGCCACGCGGTGGCCATCGCCGAGGCGGCCGTCATCCGGGCGGTGCTCGTCCACGCCCTCGCGGTACCGGCACGAGCCTTCTGGCACCTCCCCGTACCGGCCCTGTCCGCGGCCTTCCTCACCCGGCGGGACGAGGGCTGGGACGTCCGGTTCGGCTCGGCCTGGCCCCAGGGGTCCCGGACGCGTCTGGGCTTCGTGCCGAAGCCGGCCTCCAGCGGCTGCGGATAGGGGTCCGGCACCGGCGCCGAGGGTCCGGGGATGCGCCGTCGGCATCCCCGTACGAGCATGGGGTTATGGCATATCCACTCGTCCCCCCAGGGGAGACCCCGCCGGCCGAAGGCTGTACGGCGGAGGCGCACGAGGAACGCGCGGACGGCGGCGCATGGGAGCACCCGGGCCTGTGGCTGGGGCTGATTCTCATCGGCGTCGCGGTCGTCGCCGCGTACTTCATCGCACGCATCTTCCCCATGTGAGCCGTCAGCGGTCCTGAGCAGCCTCCGTCGGAGCAGACCCGGTGCGAGCCTGCCCGGAGGCGTGGGCGCGTGATCGGCAGGTGCGGGCGAATGCTGAGGGAGCCGTATGGACTCCACGCCCTCCCCCTCGTCCTCCTCGCCGTTCGACATGGTCAGCAGCGCGCTGGGGCGATACGTGCCGCGCGGTGGGACGGCGCCCGCGGGCAACGGCGACGGACCCGCCGGTCACGCCATGCGCCGGCGTCCGGCCGACGACCCCGCGGCCGGGCGTCAGGACCAGATCCTCGGCGTGGTCAACCTGGACAAGGACCTCAAGGTCATCGGCCGCAATCTGGACGCCCCCGTGTTCGAGGGGCTGGACGCCGTGCCAGGGAGTCCCTTCGTCGGTCTGCTGCCCCCCGGGGACGTTCCGACGGTCACGCGGCGGCTGCGGCAGGTGCTGGACACCGGTGAGGCGCACGTCGCCCGGATCCAGCGCCTGCGGCGCGGAGACGGTTCGGAGCTTGTGGTCTCGCTGAGCATCCTGCCCGCCGCGGCCCCCCAGGAGGGGCTGACCGTCTCCCTGATCGCCATGGCCACGCGACTGCATCTGTACGCCGCCGAGACCGCGATCGGCACCTCCCTGGACATAGGCGAGACCGCGCAGTCACTGGCGGAGTCCCTGCTGGCCTGGGGGGACGTGGCCGCCGTCGACCTCGACTTCACCGTGTGGACGGGTGAGGGGGTCACCGGTCAGGCACAGGGGCGCATCCGGCTGCGGCGGGCCGCCCTGGTGCCGGACCGGGCCTGGCCCCCGGGCTATGTGACCCCGGGTGACGACCTGCCGGGCGACGCGAGCCGGCTGCTGACCCAGGCGGTACGGCGGGACGACGCCCCGCAGGCCATCGTCATCCCCGACCGGAAGGCGGTCGAGCGGGTGCTCGGCGACCCGCGGGTGATGCGGGCCCTGGTGCCCGGCGACCGGTCGGCCGGTGTGGCGTGCATACCCCTGGTCCTGGACGGGACGCCGCCCGTCGTGCTGGGCGTGGTGGAGGTCTGGCGGCGGGCGGACCGCCCGTTCCGCGACAGCGAGCTTTTCGACCTGCAGGAACTGGTCGCAAGGACCGCCCACCACGTCGACCTGGCCCGTCAGCACCAGCGCGAACACAAGCAGGTGCTGGCCCTGCAGCGCCGGCTGCTGCCACGGACCGGCGGCGACACGATCGAGATCGCCAGTGTCTACCAGCCGGCCACGCCGGACAGCGCGGGCGTCGGCGGCGACTGGGTGAACAGCTTTCCGCTGCCGGACGGCCGTACCGCGCTGGTGGTCGGAGACGTCGTCGGGCACGGTCTGGGAGCCGCGGCGGCCATGGGCCAGCTGAGCATGGAGGCCCGTGCGCTGCTCTCCGCGGGGCTGGCTCCGGACGAGGTGCTGGAACGCCTGGACGAGACCGTGACGCTGCTGGACGACGCCGAGTCCGGACTGGCGGCCGGCTACAGCGCCCTCGGGTCGACCTGCTGCATCGCTCTCTACGACCCGGTCCGCCACAGCGTCGCGCTGGCCAGCGCCGGCCACCTTCCCCCGATCCTGGTCTCCCCCGACGGGCGGGCGAGCACGCTCGGGGTCCGTCCGCATCCCGGCCTGGGCGCCGAGTTCGCGCTGCGCGAGCCGTTCGACGTACACATGTTCGACGTACCACCCGGGTCCCTGCTCGCCCTCTACACGGACGGTCTCGTGGAGGATCCGAGCGTGTCGATCGACGAGGGCATCGGCGCGCTGGCGGACGCCGTGTCCACCGTGCACCCCTGGGACGGGCTGCAGCAGGCCGCGCGGCACGTGGTCGCCGCCCTGGCGCCTCCTCACCAGCGCGACGACGTGAGCCTGCTGCTGGCGCGGATGATCGGCTATCGCAAGGGGGACACCGCGACCTGGCGGCTGCCCGCCCGCGACGACGCGCCCGCCCGGGCCCGCGCGCACGTCTTCGCGCAGCTGGGGCGATGGGGCACCCGGGACGACACCCGCGACAACGTGATGCTGCTGACCAGCGAGCTGGTCACGAACGCGGTGCGCTTCGCCACCGGTCCCGTCACGGTACGGCTGATCAGGATCGGCCACGGTCTGCTGGTCGAGGTGGGCGACACCGGTAACGGCAGGCCCCGGCTGAGCCGGGGCGGCCCTTTCGACGACGGCGGCCGCGGGCTGCACGTCGTGCACAAGCTCACCACCCGCTGGGGGGTGCGCTGGACGGACGCCGGCAAGGTGGTCTGGGCGGAGGTCGTGAGATGACCGGGCCCGGGCAGCCGGGCCCTACAGCCACTCCCCTTCCAGGGCGGTCGCGCTGAGGCCCGGGGCGGCCGCGTACAGGACCGCGCGACTGCCCGGCCTCTGTCCGGCGTCGTACGCCCGCCGCATGATGTCGAACACGGCGGCGCCTCCGCGGTTGCCGGTGGTGTAGCTGTCGCGGCTGAAGTCCAGCAGGCCCGACGGCCACGCGTCGGGCATCGTCTGCTCCATGTACTCCAGCACCCGGGTTCCGCCGGGGTGCGCGAGCAGCACGTCGGGGTGCCATGAGTCGGGGTCGTCCTGGTACCGGACGCGCAGCCACTCCCACATCGCGGTCACCGTCTCCTGCACGGCACGCGGCCCGCGCCGGTCCATCACGAAGTGGGTGCCGTCGGCCCGCGTCTCCAGGCGGTGCAGGTCCTGTGTCCCCGGCAGGGTGTGGTGCCAGGCGGCGTCCAGTCGCAGCACCGACTCGTGCCGCCGGCGGCCCGTGACCACCGCGGCGACCGCGGTGTCCGCGAACAGCAACCGGACGATCAGGGACTCGAGGGTGTCGTCCGCCGGCTGGTAGGTCGTGCTCAGCGCCTCCGAGATCACGACCAGGACCACCCGGTCGGGGTCCGCGGCCACGAGATCCGCGGCCAGTGCCAGCGAGCGGGTTCCGGCGATGCAGGCCCACTGCGTGGCGGGCAGCAGCATCACGTCCTCCCGGAGCGAGAGCCTGTTGGCCAGGGTGACGTCCAGCCCCGGGAGCGCCGGGGTGGTGGAGTGACTGGTGATCAGGCAGTCGACGTCCGAGACGTCCAGACCGGCGCTCTGCAGGGCTCCGCGCGCCGCGCGTTCCCCGTAGGACTGCACCGCCTCCCAGGCGGGCGCGGTGCGCTCCTGGACGGTCTGCGGCGCGGGTATCGCCTCCAGGGCGGCGATCACGCGGTCCACGTCCTGCTGGGTGAACCCTTCGCGCGCCAGGGCCTCTTGGGCCGGCGCGCTGCCGACGGCCCGCAGAGCACCGCCCTTGCCGGGCGCGACGGCGGCCTCCAGCGGCAGCATCCACCCGCGGCTCGTTATCCCCGTACTGGCCGCGATGCCGTCGATCCGTGGTGCCCACGCCGCATGCGGATGCCGGTCGCGCACCTCCGTCACGATCTGGCTGGTTTCCACGGTGTGCTCTCCGTGTATGACGGCAGGAGGGCAGAGGTATGCGGCCATGATGAGACACCTTCCGAACGAAAAGGGACAAATGTCGCGAATGCCGTGCCCTGGGTCGCTGTGGAACGCCCAAGAGGTCGGCGACGGGCTCCACTTCGAGTACCGGCCGCCGCATCGAGCATGGAGGCTAAAGGGACATTTCTGCTGTGATGCAGACAACTCAGACGGCAATGGGTTCACGTGACAAGTCACACACCCCGCAAGCCGAGGCCCTCAGGCCGGTGCCGGGCCCCCACCTGACCCGCCGTCAGCCGGGCCGGATACCGCGCCGTTCGTGAGCCCTCCGCCGGGCGCGGCGATAATCGGCACGTGAGCGCCTACGAGTCCACCGATGCGTCCCAAGGGCTGGCCACGCGGAGCACCACGCGCTGGCGCTCCTTCGTGCAGACCGAGACCGGCAGTGCCGTACTGCTCCTGGGCGCGGTGTGCGTCGCGCTGATGTGGGCCAACACCGACCCGCGCTCGTACGACGCCGTGTGGCAGGCGCACTTCACCATCGGCTTCGACACGAAGCACCTGTCGCTGACCCTGCACGAGTGGATCAACGCCGGGCTGATGAGCCTGTTCTTCTTCGTCGTCGGCCTGGAGGCCCGGCACGAGTTCGACATGGGGGAACTGCGCGACCGGCGCTGGGTACTGCTGAGCGCGGTGGCCGGTCTGGGCAGCATGGTCGTTCCGGCGCTGGTCTACCTCGCGTTCAACGCGGGCCGGGACTCCGCGCACGGCTGGGGTACGGCGATGTCGACGGACACCGCCTTCGCGCTGGGCATCCTGGCCGTACTCGGGTCGCGGCTGCCGGCTTCCCTCAGGGCGTTCATCCTGTCCATCTCGGTCGTCGACGACCTGGTCGCGCTCCTGGTGATCGCCGTGTTCTACAGCGACGACATCCACCTGCCCGCGCTCCTGGTGGCCGTGGGCACCCTGCTGGTGATCATGCTGCTGCGGCTGGCGCGCGTCCGGAAGGGGCGGTACTGCGCCGTCCTGTCGGTGGTCGTGTGGGTGGCGCTGCACGAGGCCGGGGTGGACCCGGTCGTGACCGGGCTGGCCGTCGGCGCCCTGATCGTGGCCTATCCGGCGCCGCGCGAGGATCTGGAGCAGGCCAGTCGTCTCTTCCGCCTGTTCCGGGAACAGCCCACACCGGAGCTGCAGCGCTCGGCCGTACAGGGCCTGACCGCGGCGATCTCCCCGAACGAGCGGCTGGAACAGAGGTTCCTGCCGTGGGTGAGCTTCGGCATCGTGCCGCTGTTCGCGCTGGCCAACGCGGGCATCGAGCTGAACGGTGCGAAGCTCGCCGAGGCGTTCACCTCGCCGATCACGCTGGGTATCGTGTGCGGCTGCGTGGCGGGCAAGGTGATCGGGCTGGTGGGGTCCATGGCGGCCGCGCGGCTGCTGTCCGGAGGACGACTGCGGCCCGGTGTCGGCTGGGGCTCGGTCACCGCGGGCGGCGCGATCGCCGGAGCGGCCTTCACGGTGTCCCTGCTGATCGCCTCGCTGGCCTTCGAGGGCGAGGAACTGGACCAGGCGCGCATCGGCATCCTCGCCACGCTGATCGGCGCCTTCGCGGCGAGCTGGGCGGTCACCGGCGTGGTCAACCTGCTGCCCGCCGCCCGCCGGGCCCGGGCCCTGCTGGGCAACACCGATCCGCTGACCGACCTCGCGGTCGCGGTCGACGTGCGCCACGACCGTGTCCGCGGCCCCGAACGGGCGGCGGTCACCCTGGTCGAGTACGGCGACTTCGAGTGCCCCTACTGCGGCCAGGCCGAGGCGGTGGTGCGCGAGTTGCTGGGCACCGACGCCGACGTCCGCTACGTGTGGCGGCACCTGCCGCTCACCGACGTCCACCCGAACGCGCAACTGGCGGCGGAAGCATCGGAAGCCGCCGCCCGTCAGGGGCGGTTCTGGGACATGCACGACCTGCTGCTGGAGAGGCAGGACGCTCTCGGCGCACGCGACCTGCTGCGGTACGCCGAGGAACTCGGCCTGGACGCGGCGCGGTTCCGGCGGGACCTGCAACAGCGGCGCGGAGCCCCCAGGGTGGCCGAGGACGTGGACTCCGCGGACCTCAGCAGCGTCTCCGGTACGCCCACCTTCTTCATCAACGGCCGACGTCACCACGGCGCCTACGACATCCAGACGCTGGCGGCGGCCGTCGACTACGCCCGGCAGCGCGCACTGGCGGAGCACGCGGGCGCCGCCCGGACGAAACCGGCGACGGACTGAGCGGCTGGGCGTCCCGGCGCATTCCACGGCACGGCGCCGCGGTCACGGCCGGGGGCGCGGCTGCGCCCGCACGGGTGACTCCGTCGTGCCCACCGCGCGGCACCCGGGTCCGGCCGGGCCGACCTGATGATCATCTGAGTGTGACGACCTATCACGGCCCCCGTGCCGCGCACCCCGCACGCCGCACGGCGCTCTCCGCCGGACTCGGCGCCCTCTCGCTGCTCTGCCTCGCGTCCCTGTCGGCCGCACCGTCCGCGGCCGCGCACGAGGGGGCCGTCACGGGGGCGCCCCGGCCGATGACGGCCGCCGAGGCGCGTACCGCCGCGTACCTGGAGTCGATCCGCAACGACCCAAGGCTGCTGCGCGGTTTCTTCCGGCATCTGCCCAAGGGCGGCGACCTGCACAACCACCTCTCCGGAGCGGTCAGGACCGAGTACCTGATCGAGCTCGCGGCCGAGGACGGACTGTGCGTCGACACGGCCACACTGACCGCCGTCGTACCGCCGTGCGGCCCCGGCACCCGGCCGGCCGCCGACGCCCGCACCGACCACGACTTCCACGACGCGATCGTGCGGGCCTGGTCGATGCAGGACTTCCCGCCGGACCAGAACGGTCACGACCACTTCTTCGACACGTTCAACAAGTTCGGCGAGGTGCCGTGGCGCCACCGCGGCAAACTGCTCGCCCAGGTCGCCGACGCGGACGCGGCGCAGAACCAGTTCTACCTGGAGACCATGATCACCCCCGCCTCCGACGGCGCGCGGCAGCTGGCCGCCGAGGTCGGCTGGGACCCCGACCTGGCCGCCCTGCACGCCAAGCTCGTGGCCGGCGGCAGGCTCGACAGGGTCGTGGCCGACGCGCTCAAGGAGGCCGACGACGGTGACGCCGAGTTCCGTACCGCCGCCCGCTGCGGCACCAGCCGGCCCCGCCCGGGCTGTGCGCTGACCGTCCGCTGGATCTCACAGGTCAACCGCGGCAGTTCGCCGGAGCGTGTCTTCACGCAGCTGGCCCTCGGCATGCGGCTCGCCGAGCGCGACTCCCGGTTCGTCGCCGTCAACCTCGTCCAGCCCGAGGACTGGGACAGCTCGCTGGCCGGCTACAGCCTGCAGATGCGCATGATCAACTACCTGCGCACCGTCTACCCGAAGGCCCACGTCACCCTGCACGCGGGCGAGTTGTGGCCCGGACTGGTCAAGCCCGAGGACCTGAAGTTCCACATCGCGGAGGCCGTGAACGTCGCCGGCACCGAGCGCGTCGGCCACGGCGTCGACCTGGTCCACGAGGACGGCTGGCAGCAGACGGCCCGGACGATGGCCGCCCGCGAGATCGCCGTCGAGGTGCCGTTCACCAGCAACGCGCAGATCCTCGGCGTGCGTGGCGCCGACCACCCCTTCGAGACCTACCGTTCCTACGGCGTACCGGTCGTCCTGGCCACCGACGACCCCGGCGTCTCCCGTATCGACGTGACCCACGAATACCAGTACGCCGCCCGGACCTACGGCCTGACCTACCCCGAGCTGAAGGACCTGGCCCGCGCCTCCCTGGAGTACGCCTTCCTCCCCGGCCGGAGCCTGTGGCAGGGCAACCCCACCCGCGACGGCTACCGCCCCGCGACCGCCTGCGCCGGCCAGCTGCCCGGCAGCGGCCGCACCCCGGCCGCGGACTGCCGCCGGCTCCTCGCCGGCAGCGCGAAGGCCGCCGTCCAGTGGCGGCAGGAGACCGCCTACGCCTCCTTCGAGCGGTGAGCGGGGGACGCGTACCCGGCCGGTGTGAGCCCATCGGCTGCAAATTCGGTTGAACAGGTGTCGGGCGACGCATGGTGAGTCATTCATGTGTCGCCCGGACCGATCAGGACAAGGGGTGCAGGAGGCACCGTGCTCACCGCGTTCGTCAATGCCTTCAGGACGCCCGACCTGCGTAAGAAGCTGCTCTTCACGCTGGGCGTCATCGTGCTCTACCGGATCGGCACCCACGTCCCGATCCCCGGCGTCAACTACCGAGCCGTCCAGACGTGTGTGAACGAGGCGTCCGGCAACCAGGGTCTGTTCGGACTGGTCAACCTCTTCAGCGGGGGCGCGCTGCTGCAGATCACGGTCTTCGCGCTCGGCATTCTGCCGTACATCACCGCCAGCATCATCCTTCAGCTGCTGACCGTGGTCATCCCGCGCCTGGAAGCCATGAAGAAGGAAGGCCAGGCCGGCACGACGAAGATCACCCAGTACACCCGCTACCTGACGGTGGCCCTCGCCGTCCTGCAGGGCACCGGCCTGGTGGCCACGGCCCGCAGCGGCGCCCTCTTCTCCGGCTGCTCGGTCGCCGCCGGCATCATCCCGGACCGGTCGGTCTTCACCACCATCACGATGGTGATCTGCATGACCTCCGGCACCGCCCTCGTCATGTGGCTCGGCGAGCTGGTCACCGACCGCGGCATCGGCAACGGCATGTCGATCCTGATGTTCATCTCGATCGCCGCCTCGTTCCCGTCGGCGCTGTGGGCCATCAAGAAGCAGGGCACCCTGGCGGGCGGCTGGATCGAGTTCGGCTCGGTCATCCTCGTCGGCCTCGCCATGGTCGGCCTGGTCGTCTTCGTCGAGCAGGCCCAGCGCAGGATCCCGGTCCAGTACGCCAAGCGCATGATCGGCCGCCGGGCCTACGGCGGCACCTCGACCTACATCCCCGTGAAGGTGAACCAGGCGGGCGTGATCCCGGTCATCTTCGCCTCCTCGCTGCTGTCGATCCCGGCCCTGGTCGCGCAGTTCTCGGGCGGCGACTCCGTCTGGAAGCGGTGGATCGCCCAGAACCTGACCAAGGGCGACCATCCGGTCTACATCGTCCTGTACTTCCTGCTGATCGTGTTCTTCGCGTTCTTCTACGTCTCCATCTCCTTCAACCCGGAGGACGTCGCGGACAACATGAAGCAGTACGGCGGCTTCATCCCGGGCATCCGGGCCGGGCGGCCGACCGCGACGTACCTGTCGTACGTGCTCAACCGGATCACCTGGCCGGGTTCGCTGTACCTGGGGGTGATCGCCCTGGTCCCGACCATCGCGCTGGTCGGGTTCGGGGCGAGCCAGAACTTCCCGTTCGGCGGCACCAGCATCCTCATCATCGTGGGTGTCGGCCTGGAGACCGTGAAGCAGATCGAGAGCCAGCTCCAGCAGCGCAGCTACGAAGGCTTCCTCCGCTGACCCCCGACCGGACAAAATCGATAAAACCGGCACGCCGTGCGGTCCGGACTCCGACTTCAGTCATCCCGTCATCGAAGGAGCGGCCATGGGTGGGCCTGAACCGATCAGCGCCGAGGGCCGTCGCGCGCTGGAGCAGCAGCTGGCCGATCTCCACGCCGAGCGGCAGGACGTCGCCGCGACGCTGGTCGGCGACGACTCCCCGGGCGACCACGCGGACCAGGCCGACGAGTTGCAGCGGGCCGACGAACTGCGGCGCCTGGACGCCCGCATCGAGGACATCACGCTGCGGCTGCACCAGGCGGTCGCCGCCGGGCCGGCCCCCGCGGGCGTGGTCGGTGTCGGCAGCACCGTCACCGTGCGGTTCACGGACGGCGCGGTGCAGAGCGTCGCGATCGGCGAGATCGCCTCCGCGGCCGACGAGAACCTGGTGACGGAGGACAGTCCCCTCGGGCGTGCGCTGCTCGGGCATCGGGTCGGCGACACCGTCAGCTTCGAGACACCCCAGGGCAGCGCGCACGCCACCGTGGTGTCGCTGGGCGACTCCTAGAGCGTGTCACTCCCCCTGGCCGGTGTCCGGCGTGACGGGGGCCGCCTGGTCGGCCGGGGCGGCCGGCTCCCCGCGCCGGAGGACGGTGAACCTGGCCGGCAGCCGCCGCGCCGCGCCGATCACCCACGCCGGGGTGTGCGCGCGGAGGTAGCGGCGGGCGCGGACGTGGGCGCGGTCCACGGCCAACTGAGCCCTGGAGCCCGCCTCGGTGGGCCCGAGGTCGTTGGTGAGGGAGATTTCGAGACCGCCGTTGTACGGGGCGGTCAGGTTGTACAGAAAAGTGGTCAGGGCGGCCAGACACGAGCCCAGGACGACCTCGAGGACGATGACGCTGAAGGCGATGGTCAGGAACGTGCTCAGCCGGGGCAGGGCGTCCGGTGCGAGGAGCGCGGCCAGACCCCAGGCGGCGACCGAGGCGAGGACGGTGAGGACGCCGAGACCGCCGAGGAGCAGGAAGCTCATCACCGTCACGGACCAGGGCTGTGCCTCCGATATCCGCATGCGCATCGTCCGCGGCCGGGACCTGCGGGCCGGCGCGGGGCGGTCCGGTATGGACTCACCCGGTGCGACAGCCGTCGCCGCGGTCCCGGTGCGACCGGGCGCGGCGGCGTCGCCGTCCCGGCCGTGCGGCGCGGGCCCCGGCCCGGCGGCGCGGCTCTTCCGCTCCGTTTCGACGGTTGCGTCGAGCCCGGACGTGGCCCGCTTGCGGGAGGTGTTACGGGTCCTGCGCTTGGCGCGACTCATACGTGTCTCCCTGAGTGGCCCGGCAGCCTCGCAGGGACTCCTCCCGCATCGGACGGCCCCCGACGGCCGCCCGGCGGCCGGTGGGGGCCTGCTGGTCGTTGCCTTCGACGGTATGGGCTCCCGCGTTACCCTGCACTCCTGGTGGCGCACCCGGGGGTGTCCAGGGCCGGCCGCGGCACGGGCGCGGACCGCGGAGGCCCGCGGCGCCGGTGGGGCGTGCGGGCCGCCGGCGAAGGGCGGCTCAGGCGCTGTGAACCCCCACCTCGTACAGCGAGTACCCCCAGCCGGTGCCGCGGGCGAGGCCGTGGACCCGGACGTAGCGGGCCGGGGTCCCGGTGAACCGGGCCGTGTCCAGGCCGCCGTCGCCGGAGGTGGTGGACCAGGCGGTGACCCAGTCCGTGCCGTCGGTGGAGAGCTCGATGCGGTACGACCTGCCGTAGGCGCGCTCCCAGTCCAGCGTCACCCGGGACACCAGGTGGGTGGAGCCCAGGTCGACCTGCCACCACTGGTCGTCGCTCCAGTCGCTGGCCCAGCGCGTGGAGTCGTCGCCGTCGGTGGCACGGCCCGGCTGATAGCTGGTGAACGGGTTCCACTCGGACGAACCGGCGCTCGCCGGCCGTCCCCCGGCGAGGTTCACCGAGGCCTGGTGCCGCTCCGCGGCCCCCCAGGTGCCGAGGTAGGACTCGGCGCCCCGGAAGAGGTCGTCCACCGCGTCCCGGCCGCCGGCCTGCCGGATGTCCTCGATCCAGTCGGGGACCATGCCGACGTGCGCGGCGCCGTCGGTGTTGATGTCGAAGGTGCGCTCGCCGGAGGTCTGCCGGTCGATGACGGAGCCCCCGTCGACGCTCCTGAAGGGGTACGTCACCTTGTTCGCGGCGTCCGCGCCGCGCGGGGCGGGGTGGTCACCGACGCCGTTGAAGTCGGTGCCGAAGCCGTAGCCCACGCCGTACCTGTCGCGCAGCGCCTTGGTCCGGGCGGCTTCCGCGACGAATCCTTCGGAGCCGTGCATGTACTGGGCGACGAAGCCGCCGAGGGAGTAGACGCGCTCGGTCCAGTTCAGGTCCATCCAGCTGTGCGAGGAGATCACGCCGGGGTAGGACTCCGACTCCAGGATGTCCAGGGCCTGGCCGACGGCCTTGACGCCCATGTGGTCGATCTCCAGCATCATCTTGCGTTTCATCATGCCGCGCACCGCGTACGCCCCGAGCTCGGTGAGGCCGCGTGTGTTGCACCGGGCGTCCGAGTCGTAGGCGGGGACGGACACACCCGCCGGGAGGTCCGACTCCGCCTGCGACGAGGCGTTGCCGATGGGGTTGTCGTGCTGCGGGCCGGCGCACTCCTCGGTCTGCCAGAACGTGCCGGTCGACAGGAACTGCCCGACGTTGACGGCCGTTCCGAGGCCACCGGAGTCGAAGCGGACGCCGCACAGCGCGTTGTCGAACTTGTGGCACAGGAACATGGAGCGCACGCCGAGCGCGTACAGCTCGTCCAGCCCCTTGTCGATGTCCGCCTTGCCGCACTGCGGGATGTCGAGGACCTGCTTGCAGCCGAAGGGCTCGGAGGTCTCGACGCCCAGGACGACGGCCAGCTTGCCCTGCTCGACGACCGCGCGTGCCTGCGCGCTGTCGGTGACGATCCGGAACCAGCCCTTGCCGGTGCCGCCGTACATCCGGTCGATGTACGCCTGGAGGTCGTACGTCATCTTCGCCTGCAGCCGGATCGACGTCATCTCGTCGCACCCGCGGTCCTTGAAGGGGTAGACCGAGCAGATCATCCCGTTGGTGACCAGGTCGTTGACGAGCACCCGCTGTCCGCCGCGCCAGGCCCGCTCGACCCAGGCGTAGTAGTCGGCCTGGTGGGTCATCGAGTCGTACGCCGGCCAGTCCCTGAACGTCGGCCAGCCGACCGGGTCGTGCCTGCCGTCGCCGCCGTGGGTGATGTAGTCGAAGAGCGCGAGTGAGCCGTCGGGGTAGTGCTCGGGACAGTCCTTCAGGGCGTCGGCGACCCCGGCCTCGGAGAAGACCTTGCCGCAGATCAGCCTGCCGCCGAAGGCCTCGTTGCCGAACAGGTGGTTGTGCGCGTCGACGAACCCGCGCACCTCGCCCGTGGCGGTGGTGCCGGTGAACGGTTCGCCCGTGACACCGATCTGGACGTCCGGGGCGGGTCGTGCGGCCGGGATCCACCAGTCGCCGCCGGCCGCCGAACTCGGGGTGGGCCCGAGGACCACGGCCAGTACCAGGAGGAGCAGCGACAGCACAGTGACGTTTCTGCGCCTGCGGTACGAGCGTCGAGCCTGCGTCACGGCCACATCCCTCGGTCGGCGGGAAGGCGCGGTTGACGGACCCTTGAGGTTGTCATGACCCGCGCAATACCTCGGACGAGGATGGGGCCGCCCGGCTACCGAGTCAAGGGTCCCGAACGCTTGACCCGCGGACTCAACAGCGCGACTGGCGGGCCCAGTTGCCGAGCACGGGCACACACTTCTCAGCGAAGTACTCGTAGTCGGCCGGGGTGTTGTAGACGTGGGCGGACACGCGGAGGTAGCCGATACCGCCGAAACTGGTGAAGGCCGCCTCGACGGCGAGTTCGCGGGCCACCCGGTCGCGCAGCGCGTCGGCCTCGATCCGGCTGCGCCCGAGTCCCTCGGGCAGCCGTACCAGACGCATGCCGGGGACGGGCATCCCGACGTCGGCCCGGCTGTCGTCACCGGTGAGCCGGGTGAACGCGGCGCCGATGACGTGGGCCGCGTGGTCCGCGAGCCCGTCCATGTACCGGCGGGCGGCGGCCCAGCCCCAGGTGCGCTCGACGAAGTCGAGGGACGTGGGCGCGGCGAGGTAGGAGGTCGCGTCGAGCGTGCCCTGCTGGTCGAAGCGGTCGGGATAGGGGTCCTCGGCCCCCCAGGAGTCGATCAGCGGGTAGAGCAGGTCCCGCTGGGGTCCGCGGGCGACCAGGGCCGCCGTGCCGCGCGGGGCGCAGCCCCATTTGTGGAAGTTGCCGGTCCAGAAGTCGTAGGTCGCGCCGTCGAGCGGTGCGGCGAGCAGACCGGGCGCGTGGGCGCCGTCCACGAGCATCGCCGCGCCCTGCCGGCGTGCCTCCGCGCCGATCCGCTCGACCGGCAGCCGGCGGGCGGTCGCCGAGGTGATCTGGTCGATCACCACCAGGTCGGTGGCCGGCCCGATCTCGGCGGCCACGGCCTGGTACGCCTCGTCCTCGTCCGCGCCGAGCGGTACCCGCGCCGTGCGCACCCGGCCGCCCCAGCGGCGGGCCAGCCGTTCGGCTCCCATGGTGACGGCCCCGTAGCCGTGGTCGGTGACGACGATCTCGCCGCCACCGCGGCGTGGGAGGACGTTGTAGACCACGCTGGCGCCGGCGCTGGCGTTCGGAACCAGGGCGAGGTCACCGGCGTCGACCTGCAGGAAACCGGCGAGTTCGACGCGGGTGGCGGCGATCCGTTCCGGCAGCTCGGGGAACCACACCACCGGAGCGCGCTCCATCTCGGCGCGCAGCTGTGCCTGCCGCTCCTGTGCCACCAGCGGAACGGCACCGAACGAGCCGTGGTTCAGGTGGGTCAGAGCCGGGTCCAGGGACCACGCGTCGGCGGCGGGTGCGCCGTCGGCCAGCAGCAGGGGGTGCGGCGCGACGGCCACCTCGGTCTCACTCACGTCAGGAAGCCTCCGGGAACACAGCGATCTCCCGGCATCCTGACACGACGCCGATCGCTCCCCGGGACCGGGTCGGCGCTCGTCCTCAGCCCGCCGCGGCGCTCAGTCCACGGGCCACGTGTGCGCCGCCGCGTTCAGGTGCATGTAGTCCATGTACGCGGTGGTCATGCGGCGCAGCGCCTCCCGGCGGTCGCGGACGCCCGTCCGCTCCAGGTGGTGGACCGTCTCCGCCTGCCACAGGGCACCGTTGCGGCCGTTCACGCAGCGCTGCTCGACGATGCCCAGCATGGGCTCGCGCCAGGAGGCATCCAGGCCGGCCAGCTCCAGACCCCGGTGCGCCAGCGGCAGCAGGCGCCTGAGCACGAGTTCCGTGACCGGCACCTCGCCCACCCCCGGCCAGTACAGCCGGGCGTCGATGCCGTCCCGGGCCGCGGCGTGCAGGTTCTCCTCGGCGACCGCGAAGGACATCCGCGACCACACCGGACGGTCCTCGTCCACCAGGGCCCGGGTCAGGCCGTAGTAGAACCCGGCGTTGGCGATGATGTCGGCCACGGTGGGGCCGGCCGGCAGGACGCGGTTCTCGATGCGCAGGTGCGGCCCGCCGCCGGTGACGGCGTAGACGGGCCGGTTCCAGCGGTAGATCGTGCCGTTGTGCAGGGTGAGTTCCCCGAGCTGCGGCACGCCCCCGGCGTCCAGCACCCGCCGTGGGTCCTCGTCGTCGCACACGGGCAGGAGCGCCGGGAAGTAGCGCACGTTCTCCTCGAACAGGTCGAAGACACTGGTGATCCACCGCTCGCCGAACCACACCCGCGGCCGTACCCCCTGCGCCTTGATCTCCTCCGGACGGGTGTCGGTGGCCTGCTCGAACAGGGGGATACGGGTCTCGCGCCACAGTTCCCTGCCGAAGAGGAAGGGCGAGTTGGCGCCGAGGGCGACCTGCACGCCCGCGATCGCCTGGGCCGCGTTCCAGTAGGCCGCGAAGTCCCTGGGAGCCACCTGCAGATGGAACTGGGTGCTGGTGCAGGCGGCCTCCGGGGTGATGGCGTCGGCGTACATCGAAAGGCGCTCCACGCCTTCGAGGCCGATACGCAGGTCCTCGCCGCGCGCCGCGAAGATCTGCTCGTTCAGCAGCCGGTAGCGCGGATCACCGGACAGCGCAGCCTCGCCCACGTCCGGCTCGCCCAGCGTCGGCAGGATCCCGATCATGATCAGGTGGGCGCCCACCGTCGCGGCACGGTCCTCGGCGTGGTTGAGCGCGTCCCGGATGGTCTGCTCCCAGGCTCCGGGGCCACCGGAGGTCAGCTCCCGGGGCGGGATGTCGATCTCCAGGTTGAAACGGCCGAGCTCGCTCGACCAGGCCGGGTCGGCGATCGCCCGCAGCACCTCGGTGTTCCGCATCGCCGGCAGCCCGTCGCCGTCCACCAGGTTGAGCTCGATCTCCATGCCGACCTGGGGGCGCTCACTCTCGAAGCCCGCATCACGCAGCATCTGCGCCAGTACGTCGAGACAGGTGTGCATCTTCTCGCGGTACCGGCGCCGGTCCTCCCGTGTGAACACCCGGGCCGGCACATCACGTCCCATCGGGCCCTCCCGGGTCCCCTCGGCGGATGCCTTCCGGGTCCAGCGTCGCACTTCCCGGGCATCCCGGACACTCGCGGCGCCCGCGTTCACGGGGCGCGCCCGGCGAGGCGGCCGGGAGTGACCAGCCGGTCCTGCGATTGGCATGGACCTGTCCATGATCCACGGCTAGGCTCTGCCGCGCACGTCTGAGAGCGCTCTCACCGGTCTGCTGTTCCACCCCCACACCACCGGAACGACGAAGGGGCAATCCCTTGAGACGTACCACAGCCATGCGCTCCGCCCTGTCCGCGCTGCTGCTCCTCGGCACCTGGGCGACCGCGAACACCCTGCCCGCCTCCGCCGCGGACACCCCGGCACCCTCCCCCCAGGCACCGGCCTCGACCGCCCTCCTCTCCGCCATGCGCCACGATCTGGGCCTCACCGAGGCGCAGGCCGAGGCACGTCTGGCCGCCGAGAAGGCGGCGACCGCCGTGGAGCGGAAGGCCGAGCGGGCCGCCGGCTCGTCGTACGGCGGCTCCTGGTTCGACGCCGCGAGCGGCACCCTGACCGTCGCCGTCACCCGCGGCGCGGACACCGGAGCAGTGCGCGCGACGGGCGCGACCGTACGCCTGGTCGCACACAGCG
This sequence comes from Streptomyces sp. NPDC059224, assembly GCF_042754285.1. Taxonomy (NCBI): domain Bacteria; kingdom Bacillati; phylum Actinomycetota; class Actinomycetes; order Kitasatosporales; family Streptomycetaceae; genus Streptomyces; species Streptomyces sp. NPDC059224. The sequence continues at coordinate 17,485 of NZ_JBHZAN010000021.1, read as the reverse complement.
CGCGGCAGCTCGACGCGACGAAGGCGCGCATCGACAGGATCCACGCCCCCGCAGGGGTCGCGAGCTGGCACGTCGACCCCGAGGCGGGCGCGGTCGTCGTGAACGTGGTCCGCGCACATCGTGCCGACAACGATGTCCGGACCTTCCTGTCCCGCGCCCGCGCGTCGGGACCCGTCGTGGTGCGGCAGACCGCGCGCACGCCCAGCACGCTGGCCGCCGGAACCGTGGGCGGCGACCCCTACTACACGGGCAACGTACGCTGCTCCATCGGCTTCTCGGTCTACGGCGGCTTCGTCTCCGCCGGGCACTGCGGTCAGCCCGGCGCCGCCGTGTACGGCTGGGACGGCTCCTACGTCGGGAACTTCCAGGGCTCCTCGTTCCCGGACAACGACTACTCCTGGGTGAACGTCGGCAGCGGCTGGTGGACCGTACCGGTGGTCCTCGGCTGGGGCACGGTCTCCGACCAGCTCGTCCGCGGTTCCGCCGAGGCGCCCGTCGGTGCGTCCATCTGCCGTTCGGGCTCCACCTCGCACTGGCACTGCGGGACCGTCCTGGCCAAGAACGAGACGGTCAACTACAGCCAGGGGGCGGTCCACCAGCTCACCAAGACCAGCGTGTGCGCCGAACCCGGTGACTCCGGCGGCTCCTTCATCAGCGGCGACCAGGCGCAGGGTGTCACCTCCGGTGGCTGGGGCAACTGCGGCTCCGGCGGCGAGACCTGGTACCAGCCGGTCAACGAGATTCTCAGCCGGTACGGGCTGACGCTCCACACGGCCTGATCCCGGGCCCGGGTGCACGACGCGCAACCGCCCCGGACACAGCGGCCGTTCGGCAGGGCGGCCGCCCGCGCGGGTTCGCGTCGTGCACCGACGGCCCTCGTCCCACCGGACCCACCGGACCCACCGGAAGGCCTCGCCCGCCGTCACCGGCGTGTACAGAGGCCGGTACGGGTACCCGTGCGGTTCGATCACGTACGGTGGGCGGGCCGAGCGCCGGTTCACGACCGGGGAAAGGGGCGTCCCGCCTTGTCCGACACGTTCTCGGATGATCTGAAGCAGCTCATCGACAGCACACCGGTCTTCGCGGTCGTCGCGACCGTACAGCCCGACGGCAGCTCCCAGCAGTCCGTCGTCTGGCTCCAGCGCGACGGCGGCGATCTGCTGTTCTCCACGACCGTCGGCCGCCGCAAGGAGCAGAACCTGCGCCGCGACCCCCGCGTGAGCATCATGATCAACCCGCCGAACGCGCCCTACACCTATGCGGAGATCCGTGGCACGGCCGAGGCGACCACCGAGGGCGGCCAGCGGCTGATCGACGAACTGTCCCTCAAGTACACCGGCAAGAAGTACCGCGACTTCAACCCCGCGTCCGGGGACGACGCGCAACGGGTCGTCGTCCGCGTGACGCCCCGCAAGGTCGTGGGCAACATCTGAGTCCGCTCGCGGGCGGCGCTGTCGGGGGCGTGGTGTTGAATGCGGGTTCATGAGTGACAGCGGACGCGCGGCGAGCCGGACAGCGGTACTGGTCTGCCAGGGCCGGGCGGCGGCGGACGGGCGGATCGCCGCGGACCGGTTCACGGATCCGGTGGCGGTCCGGCTGCTGAGCGGCGCGGAGCGGGTGCCCGTGGACGAGGTGCGCGCGGGCACGGTCCCGGAGGGCTGGCGGGCGCGGGTCGCCTTCGAGAGCGTGCGCGCGTGTGCCGAGGTGGTCGCGGTGCGCACGCCGGCGATCGACGAGGCCCTGCGCGCCCGCCCGGCCGGCCAGCTCGTGATCCTCGGCGCGGGCCTGGACACCCGCGCGTGGCGGCTTCCCGAGCTCGCGCGCACGCGGGTGTGGGAGGTCGACCATCCGGCCTCCCAGCAGGACAAGCGCGCCCGGCTCGCCGGGATCCCCGAGTTGCCGGCCGTCGCCCGCTCCGTGCGGTTCACGCCGGCCGATCTCGCCGTCGACGACCTCGGCGAGGTCCTGGACGCGGCCGGCCACGACGCCTCCGCTGCGACGACCTGGCTGTGGGAGGGCGTCGTCCCCTACCTCACCCGTGACGCGGTCCGTACGACGGTCGCCGCGCTCACCGCCCGCTCCGCCCCGGACAGCACGCTCGTCCTCAACTACCAGGCGCCCTCGGCGCGGGCGTCCGCCGGCCGGCTGCTGGCACGCGTGCTCGGCAGTTCCGTGACGTCGGGCGAGCCGTGGCGGTCACTGTGGCCGCCGAAGCGGATGGCCGAACTGCTGGCGGAGTACGGCCTGCGGGTGGTCTCGGACGACGACCTCCTCACGCTCGCGCGGACCGCCGGCACTCCGGCGCGGCACCGCTCGTCCTTGCGGTCGGGCCGCGTCGCGGTCGCCGCGTACCACGGCGGCTGAGCACGGCGGTTGTCACCCTCTGGACCGACGGCGGGACCGGCCCGTCGCTCCGAGCCGGACGGTCGCCGCGTCTGCGTGCCGCCGGCGAGGCCGCACGTGAAGCCGAGCGGGGTCGCGGGCCGTGACATCCGGGGCGAGGGCGTCGAGTTCGGGACGGGCGACGGGTCAACCCTCCCGGCGGCGGCCGGCGGGGACGACGGACGGCACGGCAGGGGCGGCGTCCGTCTCCCGTTCGGCCGCCGCCACGCTCTCGGCGTCTCGACCCTCCCGGAGTCCTGGCTCTCGCAGAGCAGGGCCGGGGGAGAGCCAGGCCCGCTCCACCGGTCGTTCACTCCCGTCCGCCTCACCGCGTCCGCGCGACCGCGGGGCCGCTCCCCCGGGTTCGGCGTGCAGAGCCGAGCACGTCACGCCCCGTCCCACCAGGGCGGTCTGACGTGCGGTCGGCCGGCGCTCCCCGGCTCCGCGGGTGCCCGCACACGCATCTCCTGTACGAATACTGTTTGCCTGCCGCATGCTTTCCCCGTGTCTGATGGCGGCGGCCGCGCACGCTACCGGGGGTTCCGTGCGTCCGCCGCCATCTCGCCCCGAGTCCGCACGGTCCGGGTGCCGTACGGGCTGACAACGTTGTCCCCGATGGCCCCGAACCGCGCCGTGTATCGCGACGTTGGAGAGGTTCCGTGCCTGTCAGACCCGATGCCCTGCTGCCCCGCCCACTGCCACCGAGAACCGCCCGCCGGCGTCGCCGGTCACTGCGCGCGGCGGTCGCCTCGCTGCTCGCCGGGGCGCTCGGCGTCGCCGCGCTGGCGGGCGGCGGCGCGGCGCTCGCACTGCCCGCCACCGCCGGGTCCGCGGGGACGTCCGGGGGCACCGACTACACGAAACTCGTCGACCCGTTCGTGTCGACCGCGGGCGACGACGGCAACGACCTGCCGGGCGCGCAGGCGCCCCACGGCCTCGCCAAGGTCAACCCGCTGACCACCCCGGACCGCAACCACACCGGGTACGACTACAACGAGGACCACATCGCGGGCTTCACCGCGACGAACCTCGACGGCGTCGGCGGCTCGGGCGGCGGTGGCGACCTGCTCGTCGTACCGACCTCCGTGCAGTACGACAAGCGCCCCGCGCCCAGCACGTACGCCCACACCTACCGCCACGACGACGAGAGCGCGACGCCCGGTTCCTACCAGGTGGGCCTCGGATCCGTCTCCGGTACCGCGTCGTCGGTGACGCAGGACCCGGGCACCGTCAAGGCCGAGATGACCGCGACGACGCGCACGGCGCTCGAACGGTACAGCTTTCCCGCCGGATCGAACCCCGAACTCGTCCTCGACCTGGCGAACAACTTCACCAGCCGCACCCGTTCGACGATGAAGGCGACGACCCTCGCCGACGGGACCACCTCGATCTCCGGGCTCGTCGCGGGGTCGTTCAACGGCGCCGCGTACCAGCTGTACTACCACGCCACCACGAACGTCCCGGTGACCTCGCTGAAGAGCTGGGGCAACGACGGCAAGCTGACCGACGCGACCAGTCAGGACGGCTCCGACACCGGCGCCGTCCTCGGATTCGACAAGTCCGCCGGGAACGACGTCGAACTGCGCGTCACGCTCTCGCCCGTCAGCGCGGAACAGGCCGCGACCGACCAGAAGAACGAGGTGGCGGGGCTCACCTTCGACCAGGCCCGCGCCCGGACGAAGGCGGCCTGGAACAGCGCGCTCGGCGCGGTCGACGTGCGCTCCTCGGCGAAGTCCGACCCCGGGTCGACGCTCACCAAGGAGTTCTACACGCACCTGTACCGCATGTACGCGCTGCCGGTGAACGCCACCAGCACCAGCGGCACCTACCGCGGCGCGGACGGAGCGGTGCACAAGGCGAACGGCTTCACGTACTACGACGGTTGGTCCACCTGGGACGACTTCCGCAAGTACTCCGTCGAGGCGTACATCGACCCGGCGACCTACCGGGACATGATCCAGTCGCTGATCGAGCTCTTCGCCGACCAGCGCGCCTCCGGCAAGAGCCTCGGCAGCCTCACCCACTCGGTTCCCACGGTGCGCTGGGAGCGTTCGGCCGTCCTGGTCGCCGACGCGCTGTCGAAGGGCTTCAAGAACTTCGACCGGCTCGACGAGGCGTACCCGGCGCTGCTGGCGTACTCCGGGTACTACACGGGGGCCCAGCTGCGGCAGGGTTACGTCAGCGGCGACCCCGGTACGACCGTCCAGCGCGGCTACGACCAGTGGGCGCTGTCCGTCATCGCCGACGCGCTCGGCAAGGACGCGGACGCAAAGAAGCTGCGTACGCAGTCGACCATGGCGATCGACAACCTCGTGAAGTCCGACGCCTGGACCGCTGCCGACGGCACCGCGGTCGGTCTGCTCACCCCGCGTGCCACGGGCGGCGACTGGCAGGCCGCCGACTACGAGAAGTTCGAGGCGGCCGGCCTCTACCAGGGCACGCTCTGGCAGTACCACTGGTACGACGCGTACGACATGGGCGGCCTCATCAAGGCCATGGGCGGCGACAAGGCGGGCAGGGCCGCGGTCAACCACATGTTCGGCGAGGACTCGGCCGTCGACGACGGCTCGACCATGCTGCACTCCAACGCCAACGAGATCGACCTGCAGGCCCCGTACCTCTTCAACTACGTCGGAGAGCCGAGCCTGACCCAGAAGTGGGTGCGGTCCATCTACACCGGCACGACCTGGAACCGCTACATCGCGACGGGCTCCACGAACGAAGCCCCCAGCTCCGGCGGCCAGTTCACCCCGCCGGTCAAGACCCAGGTCTACAAGCTCTCCCCGAACGGCTTCCTGCCGACCATGGACAACGACGCCGGCACCATGTCGACCATGTTCGTCGGCGCCGCCCTGGGCCTGTTCCCGGTGACCGCCGGTTCCAGCCAGTTCCAGATCGGCAGCCCCTTCTTCGACGCCACGACGATCACCTACGCCAACGGCTCCAAGTTCACGGTGAAGGCCGACGGCGTCTCGCCGAGCACCTACTACGTGCAGAGCGCGACCCTCAACGGCAAGCGGTTCGACAACACGTGGCTCGACTACTCCCAGATCATCTCCGGCGGCACCCTGGACTTCACCATGGGTTCCAAGCCCTCGCAGTGGGGCACCCACTCGCAGCCCGCGTACTCGCTGAACACCGACGGGGGCGACACGGGTGACGGCGGCGCCGGAACGGGCAAGGGCGACACCGTCGTCTCCGCCCGTCCGGACACCGTCGACACCGGCGCGGACGGCGAGGTCGACGGCAGCGTGAAGCTCACCCTGTCCGGGCCGGCGTCGTTCGCCGCCCGCAACGGAACCAGCCTGACCAGGACGGGAGCGGCGACCGTGACCGGCCTGCCGGGCGGTGTCACCGCGGACCTCCGCGTCACCGGTTCGCGGACGGCGACGCTGTCGCTCACCGGCAGCACGCAGGTCGACGCGCACTTCGGCATCACCTTCGCCGACTCGGCCTTCGCCCACGGCGTGCGGGCCTCGACGGTGCGCGGCACCGGGGTGTCCCCGACCGACCCGCTCGCCGTCTCCGCCGCGAAGGTGCACCGCAAGGCCCTCCGCACCCTGGTCGACCAGGCGTCCCTGGTCCGCAGCGGCAACTACTCCGACGGTTCCTGGAACCTGTTCCGGTCGGCGCTCGAACGCGCGCGGACCGTCCTCGCGGACCCCGCCTCCGCGACCGGCACGATCATGGCCGCCGCCGACGGGCTGCACTCCGCCGTCGACACGCTCACCATCGACGAGGGCGGCTACGCCGTCCTGCAGGCCGAGTCCCCCGACCAGAAGGAGGGCCCCAGCCTCGTCAGCGAGCGGAACAACTCGGACGGCAACCTCGGTGGCGTCACCGACGGCGCCTGGGAGCGGTACACCAAGCTGGACTTCGGCGGGGTCGCGCCCAGGACCATCTCGGTCCGCTACGCCAACTCGCAGGCGACCAACGCGAAGCCGAGCAGCGTCGACATCCACGCCGGCGCCGCCGACGGCCCCGTCGTCGCCACCGCCCAGCTCCCGGGAACCGGCGGCTGGCAGTACTACAGCACGGTGCAGGCGGCCGTCACCGACCCGGCCGCGCTGCTGGACGCGTCGGGCGCGACGTTCGTGTTCCACGCGCCGGCCGGCCAGCAGTGGGTGTCGAACTTCGACTGGTACCAGTTCTCGCCCTACGAGGTCGCCACGTCCCCGACGACGACACTCGCCACCCTCACCGCGGTCAACAGCACCACGACCGGCGGCGGTTCGGCCCCGCTCAACCTCTCGAACGGCATCTTCGAGAACGTGACGAACGGCGCCTGGGGCGAGTGGAAGGACACCGACCTCCGGGACGGTGCCGACACCCTCACCGTCCGCTATGACAAGCCCCAGTCGCGGGCGGCCTCGGACTCGCACATCGAACTGCACCTCGGTTCCAAGGACGGCCCGAAGACCGTGTCCGTCCCGCTCGACTACAGCGGATCGGGCTGGGGGACCATCGCGACCACGAGCGTCCACCTCGATGCGAGCCTCTTCACCGGCGTCCAGGACGTGTACGCCGACTTCGTCTCCAGCACGCAGTCCTCGTCCCAGCCCTACGTGGGCAACATCTACTCGCTGGCCCTGACGCAGCAGGCCGACGCGCCCGTCGGCTTCGACGCCACCGCGTTCCACGCGAACAGCGGCGGCGGGCTCAAGAGCGAGCCGGTCGGCTGGACCGGCTCTGGCTCCACCACCGACCTCGGCGGCACCTACGACGGAGCCTGGCTCGACTACGGGGACATCGACTTCGGTGCCTCCCAGAAGAGCACCGTCACGATCACCTACGTCAACAACTCGGCGCGCTGCGGAACCGGTTCCGCCGTCGGCCTCTACCTGGACTCCTTCGACACCGCCGACCCGGGCACGCCGTACGCGACCGTCCCGCTGCCGGTCACGGGAGCCGCCTGGTCGTCCGGAGGGACGACGAGCCTGACGCTGCCCAAGGCGATCACCGGCAAGCACACCGTCCACCTGCGGTTGACCACGACCCCGGACTCCTCGCACCCGTACGTCGCGAACCTGGGCCGGATCACCTTCAACCACGTCGAGACGCCCGCCGTCACCGACAAGTCCGCCCTGCGCAAGGCCATCGAGCAGTACGAGGGCCTCTCTGCCGACGAAGCGCGCTACGACACCATCGACTTCGGTGTGTACCGGCGCGAACTCGGCGCCGCTCGGGCCCTCGTGGACGCCGACGGCACGAGTCAGCTGGAGGTCGACACCCAGACCCGGAGCCTGACCCTCGCCGCCAAGCAGCTCGTCCCGGTGCCGAGGCTGCGGCTGGAGGACCTGGTCGCCACCGCGTCGGCGCTCCAGGACACCCGCTACACCGACGCGTCGTGGAAGGCGTTCACCCAGACGCTCACGGACGCGAGGACCGCGCTCGCGGCCGAGACGGCCACGGACGCGACCCTGACGGCACGGTACGACGCGCTCCAGCGCGCCCTGTCCGCGCTCGCCACGAAGCCGAGGACGGTACCGGCCGCGCCGGACACGGTGTCGGCGACGTCCTCCGGCACGAGCGTGACCGTCGCCTGGGCCGCGCCCGGGGACACCGGCGGATCGCCGGTCACCGGGTACAAGATCACCCTGGACGACGGCCACCAGGTCGAGATCCGGGACCCGGACAGCCGGAGCACCACGTTCACCCGGCTGCGGTCCGGCAGGTCGTACACGGCACGTGTCCGTGCGGTGAACGCGGTCGGCACCTCCCGCCCCAGCGCGGCCACCGCGCCGGTGGTGACCAGCGGCGGCAAGCCCCAGAAGCCCTCCGTCACAGGCGTCGTCACCACCGGCAAGCAGGTCCGGGTGACCTGGCGGCCGGCCGGCGACGGCGGGTTCCCGGTCGTCGGGTACACCGTGGCCCTGAGGGACGGAACCACCGCGCACGTCTCCGCCACCGCGGACACGGCACTGCTCACGACCGCGGGCAAGGCGAAGGCGCACACGGCCACCGTCACCGCGGTCACCCTGGCCGGGACCTCGGACGACTCCGCCAAGAGCGCCTCGGCGGACGACTCGGCGGCGGCAGCCCCGGTGGACACCGCCGACCCGGCGTACGAGTCCTCCCCCTTCCCGGACGAGACGCTCGACGCGTCCTACCCGTCGGACAAGTGGCCGGGAACCGGTGACGGGACCGACTACTTCTACGGCCTGCTCAACGGCATCGGCGATCTCGGCTCCGGCATCATCGGCGCCGACACCAAGGTGTCCCAGGGCACCCCGCCGACCGCGGAGAACGACCGGATCGCCGTGCGGATCAACAACGCGGCCACCCAGAAGGAGGTGGACCGGGCCGAGGTCGACGCGACGAACAGCTCCACCGTCACGATGGCGGACGGCCTCGGGTCGCGGCTCGGGCAGATCTACGGCGACGCCCTGAAGGACGGTCGGCTGCCCAAGACCAGCGCCCTGTTCTCCCGTGTCACGCAGAACCTAGACAAGGTCGACGCGGCCAAGACCCACTACGGCTACCAGCGTCCTTACGTGCGGCTCGGGTTCGTCGGCGACGGCGGCTCCGTCTACGAGTCGCAGGACGGTTCGTACGGCAGCCTCGCCACCAGCGGCTCGTACCCGAGCGGCCACTCCTACGGCGGCTACGAGGCCGGCACGATCCTCGCCACACTCCTGCCGGAGCTGGCGCCGTCGATCCTCGCGCGCACCTCGGAGTACGGGGACAACCGCGTCGTCCTCGGGTTCCACTACCCGCTGGACGTCATGGGCGGCCGTATCTCCGGCCAGGCCACCGTGGCGCACCGGTGGGCGGACCCCGACTTCGCGAAGCTGCTGCTGCAGGCCCACACCGAGATGGAGAACGTGCTGCTCGCGCAGTGCCAGGAGGAGGGATACGGCGACACGCTCGCGGCCTGTGAGGGCGACCCGTACGAAGGCCTGAGCACGGCGCAGGACGTCGACCTGTACACGCGGCGTCTGACCTACGGGTTCTCCCAGGTGGGCAAGGCCGGGCAGGCCCTCAAGACGCCGTCCGACGCGGCGGCCCTGCTGATCACGGCCTTCCCGGACCTCACCACCGCTCAGCGCAGCCAGATCCTGGAGCAGACCGCGACGGACTCCGGGTACCCGCTCGACCTCACCGCCGACGGCGGGGCGAGCTGGCAGCGGATCAACCTCGCGGCGGCGATGGCGGCGAAGGTGGTCGTCAACGCCGACGGGTCGGTCACGGTGAAGAACTTCTCGGACGCCACCGGGGCCAGCGTCGCCGACGCGAAGGCGCTGACCGTCGGAGGTGCGGCGATCGACGGGTTCGACCCGGAGGTGTCCACCTACGTCGTCGACTGGCCGAAGAACGGCAGGATACCGGCCGTCTCCGCCGTGCCGGCCCGGTCCGGTGAGCGGGTGAAGGTCACCGAGGGCAGTTCGGTCCTCCTCTCGGCCGGGTCCGGGTTCACCACCCGCACCATCAGGGTGACCTCGGCGAACGGCGCGGTCACCCGGACCTACACGGTCGGCTTCCAGCGCACGGACCGCGACGAGCGGCGGGTGCCGGCCGCGGGTGACGGCGCCGTCGCGGGACCGGGCGGGTGGAACACCTCCGGCGCCCCGGGCGGCGGCGGGCTCTGGTCACGGGGAACGGAGTGGGCGGAAACCCGCGGCATGCCCTGGGCGTAGCGCACCGGGTGACGCCGGGACCCGCCGTGCCCTTCGGGGCACGGCGGGTCTTCGCCGTTGCGGGCCGCTACGAGACGTCGGGGGTGTTCATGGCCCAGCGGATCGTGCGGGTGAGCAGCTGACCGGCCGGTCGCACCGTGACGTCCTCGACGGCCGCGATACGGGGCAGCCGCAGCAGTGACCGGGCCCATGAGGGCAGCAGGGTCACGGCGTTCGCGGCCAGGATGCCGTACAGCGGACGGACCGGCAGCGGCAACGGGGGTTCGAGGAGCAGGAAGCGCGCCGCGGACCGGGCGTCGGGCGTGGCCCTGAGCTCGGGCCGGTAGCCGGCCAGCCGGGCCGGCAGTTCCCTGCGGTCACGCGGCGGATCGATCACCCCGAGTGCCTCGGCGACCCGTGCGGTGTCGGCGACGTAGGCGTCGTAGCCGGCCCGGTCCAGCGGAGCGCAACCGTAGCGCTCGTGGGCGCGCAGGAAGCACTCCGTCTCGGCCGCGTGCACCCATCCGAGCAGGTGCGGGTCGGCGGCGTGGTAGGGCCGGCCGTCCGGCGTCGTGCCGCGCACCTTCGCGTGGATGCCCCGGACGGCGGCCACGGCCGCCTGGGCGTCGTCCACCGTGCCGTAGGTGGTCACCGCCAGGAAGGCGCTGGTGCGCTGGAGCCGCCCCCAGGGGTCGCCGCGGTATCCGGAGTGCGCGGCGACCGCGGCCATGGCGAGGGGATGCAGGGACTGCAGGAGAAGGGCGCCCAGCCCTCCGACGAACATGGCGGCGTCCCCGTGCACGACGCGGATCGGACGGCCGGAGACGAACCAGCGGGGGCCGGGTGTGCCGTGGATCCGGGCACGGGTGGCCGGTCCGTCGGGGCCCGCCACCCGGCGGAAGAGCATCGCGCCCAAAGACGCGCGGACGTCCGGCACCACGGCTGCCGCCTTTCTCGCCCCTCGCATCGTGTCACCGGCCGGCCGGTCCGTCACCCCCGATCACCCGGGCCAGCCACTCGGTGCGGGTCCGGCGGGCGGTGACCGAGAGGCGGGCCTGCGGGAAGAGGGCGTCGAAGCCGTGGAAACCGCCTGCCCAGACGTGGAGTTCGGCCTGGCCGCCGGCCGCCCAGATACGGCTCGCGTAGTCGGTGTCCTCGTCCCGGAAGACCTCGGCGGAGCCGGTGTCGATGTAGGTGGCGGGCAGGCCGGAGAGGTCGTCGGCGAGCGCGGGCGAGACATGCGCGGGCACCTCGTCGCCGGCGAGCCGGCCGAGCACGGCCCGCCACCCGAACGCGTTCATCTCGCCGGTCCAGACCCCGGGCACGCCGGTGTACTGGCGGCTGGAGACGGTGGTGTTGCGGTGGTCGAGCATGGGACAGATCAGCACCTGCGCGGCGATCGCCGGGGTGCCCAGATCGCGTGCCAGGAGGGTGAGACCGGCGGCGAGTCCGCCGCCCGCGCTGGCGCCGGCGACGATGATCCTTCCCGGGTCGATGCCGAGTTCGGCGGCGTGCTCGACGGTCCAGAGCAGGCCCTGGTAGCAGTCGTCGACGAGCGTGGTGCCGGTGGCCTCCGGTGCGAGCCGGTAGTCGACGGAGACGACGACCGCGCCGAACTCGTCGAGCCACTCCAGCGGGATGTCGAGCTGCGAGAAGCGGTCGCCCATGACCATCCCGCCACCGTGGATCCAGTAGACGCAAGGGGCGGCGGCGGTGGCGCGGGGGGTGTGTGCGGGGCGGACGACCGAGAGGCGGATCGGGGTGCCGTCCTCGGCCGGCACGGTGATCTCCCGCCGTTCGGCCTGCCGGTGCGCGAGGAGGGAGTCGACCGGCGGGGAGGGGAGCCGGCGCAGCTGGGCGAGCAGGTCCGGGGTGAGCCGGGACATCAGCGGCATGCCGGCGAGCAGCCGGCTCAGTTCGGGGTCGAGGGCGGGGCGCGCGATGGTCATCGTCTGGCCTTTCTTCCGGTGCCGGAGGGGAGCGCGGGGGTTCAGAACGCGGCCCTGCCGCGGACCGGGACGTAGTCGGTGTACTCGGCCTCCTTGGCCAGCAGACCGCCGATCCGCGCCACGATGGCCTGGGCGGCCTCGCCGGCGAAGATCCGGTGGTGGTCCTCCTCGCTGGTCCAGCCCTCGGTGACATGGACGACGTCCGGGTCGGACGCGGACCGGGAGACCAGGTAGACGACGCAGAATTCGCTCGCGCCGGGGCTGCCCTCGTCCAGGCCGGTCAACAGCAGGTCGACCAGCCGGTCGCCCATGCCGGGCCCGGCGGTCAGGGTGGCGTTGAAGCCGTAGGCGGCGATCATGGTTCCCTCTTCCCTGTGATGGAGTGCGGTGATTCCATTCAAGCGGCCTGACCTGCGGAAACGTTAGAACGATGCTCGCGTGAACTTGCACGATCCTCTCGGCTGCGAGAGCACGATGGCAGCGGGGTGCTGCAATGGGGGCATGTCCCTCGACGAGTTCCGCAGCCTGCTGGACCGGCATGCCCGGTCCGACTGGACCACCGCCATCGACGGCGTCCTCATCTCCAGGGTCGACCGGCCGGACCCGCCGGCGCCCTCCATGTCCGGGACGGTGCTGGCCGTCATCGCCCAGGGCGCCAAACGCCTCGCCCTCGGTGAACGGGTCTACGAGTACGGCGCCGGCCAGTACCTGGTGGCCTCCGTCGACCTGCCCGTCACGGGGCAGTTCACCCAGGCCGGTCCCGAGCACCCGGCCCTCGGGTTCGGTCTCACCCTGGAGCCGTCCGCCGTCGCCGAACTGCTGTTGCGGGCCGGACCCGGCGATCTCCCCCGGGCCGGCGGAGGAGTTCCGTCCGGGATCGCCGTCAGCGACGCCCCGGCCGCACTGCTCGACGCGGTGGTCCGGATGCTGCGGCTGCTCGACGAGCCTCGCGACCGGGCCGTGCTCGCCCCGCTCGTCAAACGCGAGATCCTGTGGCGCCTGATCACCGGCGAGCAAGGGGCGACGGTGCGCGAACTCGGCCTGGCCGACAGCGGCCTCAGCCATGTCTCCCGGGCCGTGCGCTGGATCCGCGAGCACTACGCGCAGGCCTTCCGCGTGGAGGACGTGGCCCGCATGTCCGGCATGAGCGTCTCCGCCTTCCACCGCAGCTTCCAGGCGGTGACGGCGATGAGTCCCATCCAGTTCCAGAAGCAGATCCGGCTCCAGGAGGCCCGGCTGCTGCTGGCCACCCACCCCGGCGACGTGACCGGTGTCGGCCGGCGCGTCGGCTACGACAACGCCTCGCAGTTCAGCCGGGAGTACCGACGGCAGTTCGGCGCGCCCCCGAGCCAGGACGCGGCCCGGCTGCGCGGCACCACCCGGGCACCCGCGGGCGTCCTTCCCTGAGCGGACCCGCAAGACCCCGACCGGCTGCGCCGGAACGCGCCCCGTTCGGCGCGCACACCGGGACCGTCGAGCCGGGCGCCGGCCTATCCGCAGGTCAGTGTGGGTGTCCCCCAGTCTCCGTGGTCGTTGCCGTTGCCGTCGCCCGCGTCACCGACCTTGAGGTCGATCACCTGCGCGCCGCTGACGTCGACGTCGACCGGCACGGCGGCCTGTTTGCCACGGACGGTCGGTGTGGTCACCAGGGTCCTGCCGTCGGCGATCACGGAGAAGGTGACCGTGCCCGCCCCGCCCGTCTCGTCGTCGACCCCGACGTCCGCGGTCAGCCTTGAGCACTGTCCGCCGAGGTAGAGCTGGACGTCGCTGACGGAGTTGGTGCCGAGGCCCTTGGCGTGGCCCGCGCCCGCGATGGTGATCGGACGGCCGTCGCCGGCGGCCTGCTCGCCGACGCTGCTGTCACGCTCCACGGGGCCCCACCCGTTGGTGGACGACAGGAACGGCAGGTCGCTCACCGCGCTCCGCCCGGCCGGCGGCGCCGGTGGGATCCCGCCGACGATGCGCTCGTCGGTGCCGGTGGCCGCCCGTCGGTTCTGCCGGTAGCGCACGGTGGTGGTGAGGGCCGAGGCGGACGGCAGTGTCCCGGCCGGTGGCTGGACCTTCCAGGTGACGGCGGCCGAGGTGCCGGGCCGCACCCGCTCGACCGACGTGGGGCTCATGGCGGTCACGGTCCAGCCGTCGGGGGCAAGGAGCGCGGCCGTCAGCCCGGTGACGGCGGGCCTTTCCTTGGGCACCTCCACCGTCGTACGGGCGGTGAACGCCTGCTCCGGCCGGGCGGTGCCGGGCACGTCCAGGGTGACGTCGGCTCCCGGACGCTTCGGCATCGCGTACGTCCGGGCGTCGTAGCGGGGACTGTCGTTCTGCGCGACGCGCAGGGACGAGGCGTAGCTGCCGTAGTCGGTGAGCGAGACCTTGCCGAGGCCGCCGGTACTGCCGTCGAGGTTCCAGACGGCGATGGCGATGCTGTTGTGGCCGTTCGGGTTCAGGATGCCGTCGGGGACCGGGAAGGTGTGCTGCGGGCCGAGGTAGTTGACGTAGTTTCCGACCTGCCAGCCGTTCACGAAGATCGTGGCGCGGTACTTGCGGGACGGGTCGTCGGTGAACGTCAGCCCGAGTGAGGTGTCCTGGCCGTGCGGCAGATCCAGACGGGCGTCGGTGCGGTACCAGGAGACCCCGGGGCGGGTGTCGGCCGTCGGAAGGGAGACCCGGTCCCAGGCGCCGTCCGGGTACCCGGGCAGGGACCAGCCGGCCCGCTCGCCGTACAGACCGCCCGTCGAGAGCGGACCGCGCACGGGGTCCTGGAGGTCCTCGCCGCCCCGTACGCCCTGCAGCCGCCAGGTGACGGAGGTCAGCGGCGCCCCGACGAGGGAGGCGCTGGTCAGGCCGCGCGCGGTCTTGTTGCCGTTGGTGGAGTTGTAGTCCTCCTCGTGCCCCATGTTCACGGTGAGCACGGAGATCACGTCGTCGCCGTCGGACTTCAGCGCGCCGGCCGGGAAGGTGAAGTCGGCGCTCCCCGTGGTGGAGCTGCCCAGGAAGGTGCCGTTGAGCCAGGCGGAGAAGGCCTGCGCGCCACCGCCGGAGTCCGAGACCAGGTGGATGCCGTTCTCCTTGCCGGTGGCCCGGAAGCGGCCGCGGTACCAGGTGTTGCCGGTGTGGAAGCCGTAGTCGTCGGCGTAGAGCACCGGCAGTGAGTTGACTCCGGAGACGCTGTCGGTGGTCGCCTTGTCTGCCGCCTGCCAGCTGGAGTCGTCGAAGCCGGGGGCCGCTTCGGGAGACTCCTCGGCGTGCTTCCAGTGGGTCAGTGCCGGCAGGTGAACGGGGGCGGCCACCGCAATGGTGCCGGTCAGGCTCCCCGCGTCGGCCCTCCTGCTGCCCAACGCCTCGCCGTTCCAGGTGACATGGGCGGCGGAGGTGAACACCTCGATGTTCTTGTCGTCGGCGTTGTCGCCGGTGAGGGCCACGGTGCGGCCGCCGTCCCGGCTGGTGGCGGTGCGCAGCAGATGGGTGCCGCGCACGAGTACCGGGCCGGCTGCCGTGTCCTGGCGCCAGAAGGTCTCCGCCGTGGCCTTGTCGCCGAGGAGGAGCAGCAGCGGGCGCTGTCCGCCGCCGCTGACACTGACCCGGATCAGGCCCCTGTGGGTGTAGTTCAGCCGCAGGTCGCCGGTGGCCGCGTCCCAGGTGGCGGCGACCGTGCCGCCGGTGGCGGTCACGCTGGGCTTCGCCGCGTAGCGCAGAACGGTCTCGCCGTCGCTGTCCTGGTCGCCGTAGAGCACGGCCACGTCCCGGTCGCCGATCGTGGCGCTGGTCATGATCTCGGAGGTGGAGTACTGCAGCTGTGAGTCCCCGAGCCGGTAGTTCGCCACGATGACGTGCGAGTCGCGTCCGTCGAGGGTGATGGCGGTGCCCGGCTGCTGCGGCACGACCGGATAGGTCGGCTGCACGGCGTCGGCCGTCGGCACGTCGATGGCGTCGACGGCCACGTAGTCGTCCGTGGACCCCGCACTGTGGTCGCCGTTCACGACGATCTTCAGGGTGTGCGCGCCGGCCGCCAGGCCGGTCTTCTGGAAGAGCACGGCCTGGTTCTCGCTGCCGGAGTCGTCGACGGTGGCTGCTTTGGCGCCGTCGAGGTAGACGTCGGCGTAACCGTGGTTGTTCGTCTTCGACCCGATCCAGCGGATCGCGGTGCCGTCGAAGGCGACGGTGAGGGAGTCGCCGGCCTTGGCGGAGAACGACTCGGTGTGCTTGTAGTCGCCGCCGGTGTAGCTGGTGTCGGCCACGTGGGACCACGAACCGGAGTACTGCAGCGCGGAGTCGGGGTCGTCCCAGGTGTAGGTGGTGTCCGCGGCCGGCTGGGCGTTGAGGTCGAGCGCGATGTGGGTCGTGTCGGCGGCGGTGGACGTGGAGTTGCCGTGCCGCAGGACGTGGAACTGCGTCTTCGTGTCGGGGTTCATCCGGGCGGTGTCCACGACGGCGGAGTCGTCCGGCGGGGTGGCCCTGATCGCCTCGGTCCTGGTCAGCGGGGCGACCGACTGGGTGAAGTACCCGATCAGCTTGTCTTCGTAGTACTTCGGATCGAGCTGGCGGGTCTCCCGGATCGCGGCGCCGTAGTCGTAGGACGTGTAGTTCTCGGGCATGCCGAGCCAGCCCCAGTTGGTGCCGCCGTAGGTCATGTAGAAGCTCTGCGCGGTGGCGCCGACGGCGATGTTCTGCTTGTAGAACACGTCGGCGAACCGGTCGTCGATCAGCTGCGCGCACTTGTCGTAGCCGGGGCCGCCCCAGGGGTCGAAGGCGCCGCCCTGGAACTCCGGTGAGTAGAGCGGTTTTCCGGCCGGGTGGTCGTAGCTGATGTCGGGAACGCCGTTCCACTTCGCGGGGTTCGAGCAGTCGAAGCCCTGCGGGTAGGAGTCCGGGCCGTCCACGTCCAGGGCGCCGTTACCGGAGTTGAAGGTGCCGTTGTTGTTGCCGGTCAGCGGAACGGTGATGCCGTCGGCGCGGGCCTTGTCCTCCAGGTGCTGCATGTAGGAGCGGCCGGCGGCCGAGCCGTTGTAGTACTCGTTCTCGACCTGGTAGGCGATGACCGAGCCGGTGCCGTTGGTCAGTTGGTGGCGCGTGATGATCCCGTCGATCCGCGTCAGCCATTCGTCCGCGTACTTCAGGAACCGCGGGTCGTCGCTGCGGTTGTTCCCGGCCTTGGTGGTCAGCCAGCCCGGCAGGCCGCCGCTGTCCACCTCGGCGTTGATGTACGGCGCCGGGCGGGCGATGACGTAGAGGCCGGCCTCCTGGGCCATGTCGAGGAGTCTGTCGACGTCCCGTACCCCGGTGAAGTCGTACACCCCCGGCTTCGGCGAGTGGTATCCCCAGTCGAAGTACAGGGAGGTGGAGTTGAAGCCGGCGGCCTTCATCTTCTGGAAGATGTCGCGCCACAGGTCCTGGCTCGGCAGCCGGAAGTAGTGGAACTCGCCGGACCACAGGTAGGTGCGTCGGCCGTCCACGAGGAACGAGTAGCCGTCGAGAGTCACCGTGTGCGCCCGCGGGCCGGCGGCGGGCGCCGCGGCGGGCGGCTGCCGGCCGGCGTCC
>NZ_JBHZAN010000020.1:133331-204823 GCF_042754285.1 Streptomyces sp. NPDC059224 | reverse complement strand
CTGGCGTTGACTTTTGGCACGCTGTTGAGTTCTCAAGGAACGGTCGCTTCCTTTGTACTCACCCTCTCGGGCTTTCCTCCGGGCTTCCCTTCGGTGCTCCAAACTCTATCAGTGTTTTTCCGGCCCCCTGACCACCGTCCCGCAGACATGCGGAAGATGATCCCGAGTTGAGGATCTGACGAATTTGGGTGCTGCCCACCGAGAACGCTTTATCGCGCCGCTCGGTCTCAGGCAGGGGTACGACTGTACACGGGGGCTCGGAGGGCGTGCAAATCGATTAGGCTGGTGGTCTAGACCACTTGATGGTAGCTTCCATGCGGAACCGCCACTTCATCTGACATACGCTGCTGCTCAGTGCCGTCCGGAACAGGCAGTGACGGCCCGTGAGCAGCGCCATCTCCGGGAGGCTTCCCATGACCACCGTGACGTCCCCTCTGGCAGGACGCGCCATCGGACTGGCCGCTGTGCCGGATCCGGTCTTCTCCGGGGCCATGGTCGGCCCGGGCACAGCCATCGACCCCGCGCGCGAGCCTTCCGAGGTCGTGGCACCGGTGGACGGTGTCATCGTCTCCCTGCACCCGCACGCGTTCGTCGTCGTCGACGACAGCGGCCACGGTGTGCTCACCCACCTCGGTATCGACACGGTGCAGCTCAACGGTCAGGGCTTCGAGCTTCTCGTCAACAAGGGCGACACCGTGACCCGCGGCCAGGGCGTCATCCGCTGGAACCCGGCCGAGGTGGAAGCCGCCGGCAAGTCCCCGGTGTGCCCTGTCGTGGCGCTGGAGGCCACGGCCGACTCCCTCTCCCACGTCCGTGACGACGGGGACGTGAAGGCCGGCGACAGCCTCTTCGTCTGGAACTGACGCCCCCACGCCGTCCCGTCGCACGACGGAGGCAACGGCGACCAGACAACCACCGCGGCGGCGGGACCCGCCGCACCTATTCGGAGACGGGTGAGATGGAGACAACGCTGCGAGGCGTCGGCGTGAGCCACGGTGTGGCGATCGGCGAGGTTCGGCACATGGGAACGGCGGTGCTGGAGCCGCCTGCCAAGCAGATCCCGGCGGAAGAGGCGAAGCGCGAGCCCGCGCGTGCCCGGCAGGCCGTGGACGCGGTGGCCGCCGACCTGATGGCGCGCGGCAACCTGGCCGGCGGTGAGGCCCAGGCGGTGCTCGAGGCGCAGGCCATGATGGCCCAGGACCCCGAGCTGATGGCCGACGTGGAGCGCCGGATCGCCGTCGGCAGCACCGCCGAGCGTGCTGTGTACGACGCGTTCGCCGCGTACCGCGAACTGCTGGCCGGAGCCGGTGAGTACCTGGCCGGCCGGGTGGCCGACCTGGACGACGTGCGGAATCGTATCGTCGCCCGGCTGCTGGGGGTTCCGATGCCGGGTGTGCCGGACAGCGACGAGCCGTACGTGCTGGTCGCGCGTGATCTGGCGCCGGCGGACACCGCTCTTCTGGACCCGGCCCTGGTGCTCGGTTTCGTGACCGAGGAGGGCGGGCCGACCAGTCACAGCGCGATCCTGGCTCGGGCGCTCGGGGTGCCGGCCGTGGTGGCGCTGCCCGGTGCCGGTGAGCTTGTCGAGGGCACGGTGATCGCCGTCGACGGCAGCACCGGCGACATCTTCGTGAACCCGAGTGCGGAGAAGAAGGCCGAACTGGAGGCCGCGGCCGCCGCACGCAAGGCCGCGCTGACCGCCTCGACCGGTCCGGGTGTCACCGCCGACGGGCACAAGATGCCGCTGCTGGCCAACGTGGGTGGACCGGCGGATGTGCCGGCGGCCGTGGCGGCGGGTGCCGAGGGTGTGGGTCTGTTCCGCACCGAGTTCCTGTTCCTGGACGACAGCAAGAACGCGCCGTCTGAGGAGAAGCAGGTCGAGGCCTACCGCCAGGTCCTGGAGGCGTTCCCGGAGGGCCGGGTCGTCGTGCGGGTGCTGGACGCGGGTGCGGACAAGCCCCTGGACTTCCTGACTCCGGCGGACGAGCCCAACCCGGCGCTGGGCGTGCGTGGTCTGCGGACGCTGCTGGACCACCCCGACGTGCTGCGCACACAGTTGACCGCGCTGGCGAAGGCGGCCGAGGGGCTGCCCGTCTACCTCGAGGTCATGGCGCCCATGGTGGCGGACCGTACCGACGCCAAGGCGTTCGCTGACGCGTGCCGTGCGGCGGGGTTGCGGGCCAAGTTCGGCGCGATGGTGGAGATACCGTCGGCCGCGCTGCGGGCGCGTTCGATCCTCCAGGAGGTCGAGTTCCTGTCGCTGGGCACGAACGACCTGGCGCAGTACACGTTCGCCGCGGACCGCCAGGTCGGTGCGGTGTCCCGGCTGCAGGACCCGTGGCAGCCCGCGCTGCTCGACCTGGTCGCGCTGTCCGCCGAGGCGGCGAAGGCCGAGGCCAAGAGCTGTGGTGTCTGTGGCGAGGCCGCGGCCGATCCGCTGCTGGCGTGTGTGCTGACGGGTCTGGGTGTCACCTCTCTGTCCATGGGTGCGGCGTCGATTCCCTACGTCCGGGCGACCCTGGCCAAGTACACGCTGGCCCAGTGCGAGCGGGCCGCTTCGGCCGCGCGTGCCGCTGACAGCGCGGACGAGGCCCGGGCGGCGGCTCAGGCGGTGCTGTCCGGCGAGTAGCCGGGCGCGGCCCTGGTCGGTCTGTCCCTTCCGGGGGCGCTCCACCTGCGGGTGGGGCGCCCCCGCTGCGTTTCAGTGGTGGTGGCCCGGTGCCGCCTCCTGGTCGCCCAGGTCGGGTGGTGTGCAGTAGTCGACGCCGGATTCCGGGGAGACGAGGTCACCTGATTCCACGTCGGTGCAGTAGGCGTCGAAGACCTCGGCGGCGGAGAGGGGGACGAGGCGGTCGCCGCGCAGGCGCCAGCCGTAGACGCGGTCGGCGGTGCCGGGTGCGCTGGTGCGCATGACGAGTCCGCCAGGGCTGCGGGTGGCGAGGCCGAGGGCCAGGACGCTGGTGAATTCGAGGACTTCCGCTTCGTCGAGGCGAGTGGTGCCCTCGCTGTCCTGGTCGGCGTGGAGCACGGTGACCAGCGTTTCGGCTGCTCCGGAGACGCTGCACACGAGGTGCCGGTCGCCTGCCGGGGCGGTGTCCAGGATGCGGGCGAGGAGGTGGGAGGCACGGGCGAAGGCCGCGCGCCCGATGTCCTCGCCGCAGGTGGGGCAGGGGCCCAGGCGGGCCAGGAGGGTGCTGGCGTACTCCCAGGTGGCCTGGCGTACCGCTTCGTCGACGAGGTCGGGGACGAGGTCGGTGAGGGGGCGGCCGTCGTAGGGGACGGTGGCGCCGGTGGCCGCGAGCCCGGCGGTGAAGCGGGTGCGGGTCGCGGGGTTGTCCGGGTCGAGTCCGGTGTCCGTGCAGAACTCGGCGTACTCCTCGGGGTCGAAGAGGGCGAGTGTGGTGTGGGTGCCCTCCGCGGCGCGGGTCCGGAGGAGGGCCTCGATCTGTTCCAGGTAGGTGGGATGGTCGTCGAAGGTGAAGGTGCGGTAGCGCCGCATGGCGCTGAAGTCGTGTTCGTCGGTGAGCAGGCCGATGGTGCCGGCGATCTCGCGGCGCAGGACGCGTCGCATGGCCCGGTGGTCGGTGTGCGCCATGTTTCCCCCTGTGAGCAGTCGATCAATGCTCACTCACAGTAACCAGCGGCACTGACAATCGATGAGGGGTGACAGCGGGTGGGGGCCCCGGGGAAGGTCAGGCGCGCTTGCGGGCCAGTTCCTCGTAGAAGTTCAGCAGGTCGAGGTTGTCGATGGAGCCGGGGTTGACGGCCTTGTCCAGGGGCGCGCCCTGGAGGAGTCGCTTGACCGGGACCTCGATGCGCTTGCCGGTGAGGGTGTGCGGGACGCCGGGGACCTCGATGACCTCGTCGGGGACGTGGCGCGGCGAGAGCTGTTCGCGGATGGCCTGTTTGATGCGGTTCAGGAGGGCCTCGTCGAGGACTGCGCCCGGGGCCAGATGGACGAAGAGGGGCATCCAGTAACCGCCGTCGGGCTGTTCGATGCCGATGACGAGGGATTCCCTGATCTCGGGCAGCCGCTCGACGACCTCGTAGATGTCGGCCGAGCCCATCCGTACGCCCTGGCGGTTGAGCGTGGAGTCGGAGCGGCCGTGGATGACCACCGAGCCTCGGGAGGTGACGGTGATCCAGTCGCCGTGCCGCCATACCCCGGGATACATGTCGAAGTAGCTGTCGTGGTAGCGGCTGCCGTCGGGGTCGTTCCAGAAGTGGACCGGCATGGAGGGCATGGGGTTGGTGACGACCAGTTCGCCGACCTCGTCGATGACGGGGTTGCCGTCCGGGTCCCAGGCCTGGAGATCGGTACCGAGGCCGGGTGCCTGGAGTTCGCCGGTGTGGACGGGGAGGGTGGGGACGGCGCCCGCGAAGCAGGAGCACACGTCGGTGCCACCGCTGACCGAGGCGATCCACAGGTCGTCGCGGACTTCGTCGTGCAGCCAGCGGAAGCCGTCCGGGGGCAGTGGTGAGCCGGTGGTGGCGACGCACTGCACCGTGGACAGGTCGAAGTCGCGGGCGGGGTGCACGCCGGCCTTGCGGCAGGCCATCACGTAGGCGGCGGAGGTGCCGTAGAGAGTTGCTCCGGTGCGTTCGGCGACCCGCCACTGGGCGCCGGTGTCGGGGTATCCCGGGCTGCCGTCGTACAGGACGATCGTGGTGCCGGTGAGGAGGCCGGAGACGAGGAAGTTCCACATCATCCAGCCGGTGGAGGTGTACCAGAAGAACCGGTCCTCGGGGCCCAGGTCGCAGTGCAGGCCGAGCTGTTTGAGGTGTTCGACCAGGATGCCGCCCTGGGACTGGACGATGGCCTTGGGCAGGCCGGTGGTGCCGGAGGAGTACAGCACCCACAACGGGTGGTCGAAGGGGACCTGTTCGAACTCGGGCTCGGTGCCGGCGGAGGTCAGGGCCGACCAGTCGAGGGCACCTTCGGGGGCGGGGGTGCCGAGCAGCGGGACGTGGACGACGGCGCGCAGGGTGGGCAGTTCGCGGCGGAGTTCGGCGACGGTCTCGCGGCGGTCGTGTTCCTTGCCGCCGTAGCGGTAGCCGTCGACGGTGAACAGGACGACGGGTTCGACCTGCTGGAAGCGGTCCAGGACGCTGCGGGCGCCGAAGTCGGGGGCGCAGGAGGTCCAGACGGCGCCCACGGCCGCGGTGGCGAGGAGGGCGACGACGGCCTGCGGGATGTTCGGTAGGTAGCCGCTGACGCGGTCGCCGGGGCGGACGCCGAGGGCGCGGAGTTCGGCCGCCAGCGAGCCCACCTGGCGGCGCAGTTCGGACCAGGTGACCGGGAGCGGTTCATGGGTCTCGTCGACGTACAGGAGCGCTGGTTCGTCCGCGCGGGTGGCGGCGGCGCGCAGGGCGTGCTCGGCGTAGTTCAGTGTCGCGCCGGGGAACCATCGGGCGCCGGGCATCGCGCGGTCGCCGAGCACGCGCGCGTAGGGCGTGGCGAACCGGACGTCGAACCACTCCGTGACGGCCTTCCAGAACGTCTCCAGGTGGTCGACGGACCAGCGGTGCAGGGCCGGGTACCCGCCCTCGGCGGGGGCTCCGTGGTGTTCCGCCGCCCAGGACTGGAACCTGGTGATGTGCGCCTGGGCGATCCGTTGCGGATCGGGCTGCCAGAGCGGCTTGGGGTTCGCGGTCGACATGGGGCGGCTCCCGGGCTTCTGCGCTGGTGTGCGTCGGGCGCGCACGGGCTGGGGTGTGCGCGTACGCGGCTGACAGGGACGATGCCATGTGATCGACTTCTGCACCAGGGTGCGCTCCGCGTGGTCCGTGTCGTGAAGATGTGGTCCCGGCACGGGTGAACGGCAGTTGAACGGCACACGCGTGTGGAGCGCTGAGTGGCAGGGTGAGCAGCATGGACGGTCGTGACCTGGTGCGTTCGGTGAGAGTGGTCGGTTCGAGGAATGCGGCTCAGGGGTTGCGTACCGTACGGGCGGCATGGCGCAGGAGGCGGATCGACGCCGCCGGGCTGCCCTCGCGGGGGGTCGAGCGGGCCCGGGTGCCGGGGCCGGTGCAGGAGGCGGTGCCGGGGCCGGGCGGCGGTGTGATCCGCTTCAGCCGGTCCGAGCTGCGGATCACGGTCGCGGTCAACGGCGCGGTCTTCTGGGGCTGGGACGGGGCGGCTCCGGAGCCGTCGTACGCGCTGGCGGGGCGCTGTCCGGAGCCGGACCCGCGGGCGGTCCTCGAACCGGACACGGACGGCGGCTGGCGGGTGGTGGCGGAGCGGGTGAAGGTCAGCGTCTCGCGGCACGGGGCGGTGGAGGTGTGCACGCCCGGTGGTGTGATGCTGCGGCGGGACCTGCCGCCCCGCTGGTGGGAACCGGTGGACGGGGGGCCGGCCCGGTGGGTGCAGCGGTCGGAGGTCGCCGCGGACGCGCGGTTCTTCGGTCTCGGCGGGCGCGCTGCGGGGCCGCGGTTGCGTGACGGCACGTACCGGCTGTGGAACACCGATCCCGGCCGTGCCTTCGGGCCCGGTGACGATCCGCTGTACGTCACCATGCCGGTGCAGCTGGTGGTGGCGGACGCGGGCGCGCACCTGGTGTTCCACGACACCTCGTGGGACGGCACGGTGAGCCTACGGGAGGGTGAGGAAGGTGCCGGTTCCGGCCATGACCGGACCGGGCGGTGCGAGGTGCGGATGGACGGCGGTCCGCTGCGCTGCTGGGTGATGGCGGGCACGCCCGCGCGCGTGCTGCACGCGTGGGCCTCGCTCACCGGCGCGCCCGCGCTGCCGCCGGCGTGGGCGCTGGGCCATCACCACGCGCGCTGGGGGTTCGGCAGCGGGCAGGAGGTGCGGCGGATCGTCGGCGGGTACCAGGAGCGCGGGCTGCCGCTGGACGCCGTCCATCTGGACATCGACCACTACGACGCCCATCAGGTGTTCACCGTGGACCACGAGCGCTTCCCGAAGCTGCCGACGCTGGCGGAGGAGCTGCGGCGGGACGGGATCCGGCTGGTGTCGATCGTCGACCCGGCGGTGAAGGCAGCGCCGGGCAACGCGGTCTACGACAGCGGGACGGGCGTCGACGCCTTCGTCCGGGATCCGTCGGGGCGGCCGGTGGAGGGCGTGGTGTGGCCCGGCGAGGCGGTCTTTCCCGACTTCACGCACGCGCGCGTGCGCAAGTGGTGGGGCGGGCTGTACGAGGAGCGGCTCGCGCTCGGGTTCGCCGGGTTCTGGCACGACATGAACGAGCCGACGTCCTTCACCGCCTTCGGTGAGTCCACGCTGCCGCGTGCCGCGCGGCACGCCCTGGAGGGGCGTGGCGGGGACCACCGGGAGGCGCACAACGTCTATGCGCTGTGCATGGCACGGGCGGCCTACGAGGGGTTGCGAGAACTGGCCCCCAGGGAGCGGCCGTTCCTGTTCTCCCGCGCGGGCTGGGCCGGTATGCAGCGGTACGGGGGCACCTGGTCGGGTGACGTCGCAACCGGCTGGCCGGGGCTGCGCGCGTCCCTGTCCCTGGTACTGGGGCTCGGACTGTGCGGAGTGCCGTACTCCGGGCCGGACGTGGGCGGTTTCGACGGGAGCCCGTCGCCCGAGCTGTTCCTGCGCTGGTTCCAGCTGGGCGCCTACCTGCCGCTGTTCCGCACGCACGCGAGCATGCGGGCGGGGCGCCGGGAGCCGTGGGAGTTCGGGGCCGAGGTGCTGGAGCACGCGCGCGTGGCGCTCCTGGAACGGCGGCGCCTGCTGCCGTACTTCATGACGCTGGCGCACCTGGCCCGGCGGACCGGCGCACCTTATGTGCGGCCCCTGTGGTGGGGGGCGCCGGAGGACCGGGCGCTGCGCGACTGCGAGGACGCGTTCTTGCTCGGCGACGGGCTGCTGGTGGCTCCGGTGCTGGATCCGGGCGCCGACCGGCGTGCGGTGCAGCTGCCCCGGGGGCGCTGGTACGACATGCTGACGGAGCGGGTGTACGAGGGGCCGGGGCAGGTGCTCGTGGACGCCCCGCTGTCACGGATCCCGGTGCTCGCGCGCGCGGGTGCCGTCCTTCCCGTGCGGGACGACGACGGGAGTGTGCGGCTTGAGGTGTGGGCGCCCGCCCGGGGACGGACCGGGGGCGGGCTGTTCGTGCCGGACGCGGGCGACGGCTGGGACGAGCCGGAGATCGAGCGTTTCGTCGCCCGCTGGGAGGGCCGGCGGGTGGTGGTGAGGCGGGAGGGGGACGACGGCGTGAGCGAACCGCCGTATCCGGTGCGCGTGCGGGGGCTGGGGTGAGCCGCGGGGCTCAGTAGCGGCCCTCGAACCACGCGCGTACGGCCACGCTGTGCAGCGGGAAGGCGAGTTCGTCGGGCCTGCGCAGCAGGTGCCAGCCCTCCGTCTCGTTGGTCGCGCCGGACGGCGGGAGTCCTTCCGCGGGACGTTCCGGGAGGACCCCGAACAGCAGCAGGTGCCCGTCGGGGGAGCTCATGGCGTCGACGAGCCGTACGTCCCGTGCCGCCGCGTCGATGCCGGTCTCCTCCTTGAGCTCGCGTACGACGGCGTGCCGCCAGTCCTCGCGGTCGTCCACGAAGCCGCCGGGCAGCGCGATGCCTCCGCGCGCGGGGGCGACGGTCCGGGTGATGACGACCAGGGCGGTGCCCTTCGTGTCGTACACGGGCTGGAGGGCGATCGCCACCGGCAGGGGATTGCGGTAGGCGACGTGACCGCAGGCCGGGCAGGTGCGCGGCCAGCCGGAGACTCCCGCTCCGTAGGGCGCTCCGCAACTCGAACAGTGCGAGTCCGGAGCGGAGTTGGCAATTGGGTGCTGATTTTCGGACACGCGCGGACTTTATCCGATCACGGGAGCGACGTCTCACGGTCATGGGAACGCTTCGTTCCGGAAGTGAACCGACGCCGGCGGCCGCGACCGGACAGCGGTATGCGTTCCGGGGCGCGGCCTGCCCAATCGCGGCGGCCCGTGGCACACTTCTGACGATCCGTCAGTTCTCATGTCCTGGAGGAGCTTTGTCGCGCACACGCATGGCTGCGGTCGAGAACTGGTTCACCGGCGAGGGGGACGGGTTCCGACTCCTGGGCACCCGTTGCGCGGCCTGCGCCTCGGTCTTCTTCCCGCGCGAGGACGCCCACTGCCGCAATCCCGGATGCGCGGGCGGCGATCTCGAAGAGGTCCCACTCTCCCCGCGCGGGCGGATCTGGTCGTACACCGACAGCCGGTACCGGCCGCCGTCACCATACGTGAGTGATCCGGAACTCCCCTGGGAGCCGTACGCGTTGATCGCGGTGGAACTGGAGTCCGAGCGGATCGTGGTGCTGGGACAGGCGGTTCCCGGGATCACCGTCGCCGACCTGGCGGTGGGCATGGAGGTCGAGGTCGTCCCCGGAGTGCTGGGCGAGGACGCGGACACGGCCTGGACGACCTGGCACTGGCGGCCGGCGGGGGTGACGGCATGACGGCGGACGTGGCGGTGCTCGGCGTGGGTATGCACCCCTGGGGCAAGTGGGGGCGCGGCTTCGTCGAGTACGGGACGGCGGCGGCCCGCGCGGCCCTGGCGGACGCGGGACTCCGGTGGCGGGACATCGGCTCCGTGGTGGGCGCGGACACGGTGCGCGGCGGGTATCCCGGCTATGTCGCGGGCGCGACCTTCGCCAGGGCGCTGGGCTGGCAGGGAGCGCGGGTCACGAGCGTGTACGCGGCATGCGCGTCCGGGGCGCAGGCGGTCGCCGCTGCGCGGGCGCAGATCCTGGCGGGGCTCGCCGACGTGGTACTCGTGGTGGGCGCGGACGCGGCGCCCAAGGGCTTCTTCCGGCCCGCCGGAGGAGACCGCCCCGAGGACCCCGACTGGCTGCGCTTCCGGCTGCTGGGCGCGACCAACCCCACGTACTTCGGGCTGTACGCGCGCCGGCGGATGGCCGTGTTCGGGGACACCCCGGAGGACTTCGCACTGGTCAAAGTGAAGAACGCGGCCCTGGGCGCACTCAATCCGTACGCCCGCTACCGCGCGCGGGTCACCGCCGAGCAGGTCGCCGCCTCCCAGGTGGTCGCCGATCCACTGCGGCTGCTGGACATCTGCGCGACCTCCGACGGCGGGGCCGCGCTGGTGCTGTCCAGCCTGGAGTTCGCGCGCCGGCACGGTGCCCTGCGGCCGGTGCGGATCCGGGCGGTGTCGACGGTCACCCCGCGCTACCCGAGCACGGTGCTGGACCTCCCGGACATCGCCACCGACTCCGCCGCCGCGGTCGAGCCCCCGGCCGAGTCCTTCCGGGCGTCGATCGCGCGGGCCGCCTACGAGGAGGCGGGCATCGGCCCCGAGGAGCTCTCCCTCGCGGAGGTGTACGACCTGTCCACCGCACTGGAGTTGCAGTGGTACGAGGATCTGGGACTGTGCGCCGAGGGCGAGGCGGCCAAGCTGCTGCGCGAGGGTGCGACGGCCCTGGGCGGGCGGACACCCGTCAACACCAGCGGCGGGCTCGCTTCCTTCGGGGAGGCCGTGCCGGCCCAGGCGATCGCCCAGGTCTGCGAGCTGACCTGGCAGTTGAGAGACGCGGCGGGCGACCGGCAGGTGGCGCACGCGCGCGTGGGGATCACGGCCAACCAAGGGCTGTTCGGGCACGGCTCGTCCGTGATAGCGGTGCGCTGACGGCACGGGTGCGACAGCGGGGTTCGCACACACCGCGTGATCGCGTCGCATTGGTGCGTGAACGTCTCATGAACTGCCCTTGGGCGTACGCCGATGGCGTCATCATGCTCCCGTGCGCTCCTGGACGGATGCTCTCCGTTTCGCCTTCCAGCCGGTGGTCAATCTGACCACCGGCGGGATCGCCGCACTGGAGATCCTCGCCCGCCCCGAGACCGGCGACATCCTCGCCGAAGCCCGCCGCGACCCCGAACGCGACGCCGGACTGGCCGTGCTGGCGCTCCGGGCGGCGGCCCGCCAGGAGGCGCTGCTGCCGCTGCACATCAACGTGTTCGCGGCCACGCTCGCCGACCTGGGCTGCATCGGCCCGCTGCCCGGGGCCGTCCGCGAAGCCGGACGGATGCCCTGGGAGGTGACCCTGGACATCGTGCCGCCGTACACGCACGTGCCGCACCGGGCCCTGCTGGAGGCCGTGGCGACGCTGCGCGGCCAGGGCTTCAGGATCAGTGCCGACGGCATCGGCGACGGGGACGTACCTCTGCGGCTGCTCACCGACCTCTCCCCCGACCTGATCAAGCTGGACGCCTCGCTGCTCGGCCGGCCGGCCGCGGTGCGGGCCATGCGGACCCTGTGCGAGGAACTGGGCGCCCTGCTGTCCGTGGAGGGCGTGGAGACCGAGGTCCAGTACGCGGCCGCGCTGTCGGCCGGGGCCCAGCTGGGCCAGGGCGAGCTGTTCGCGCCCCCGGCCCGGATCCCGGTGGCGGACGTGTACCTTCCGCCACGTTCGGCCGCCGCCGTGCCCCCGCCGCGCTCCGGACCGTCCGTGCGGGAGTTCATCCGGCCCGCCGCCCTGCTGCCGGTCACCGCGTCCGCGTTGCAGGTGCGGGCCCTGCTGACCGGCTCCCCGGAGGTCTCCGGTGTCCTCCTGGTGGACCAGGCGGGCGCGCCGGTCCGTTCGGTGCACCGCTCCCGCTTCCTGCTGTCGATGTCCGGCCGCTACGGGCACGCCCTGTACGCCGACCGCCCGGCCTTCAGGCTGGGCGACGCCCCGCGCACGGTCGGTGTCGACGCCACCGCGTGGGAGGTCCTGGACGTGGTGGCCGTCGGCGGGCGGTCCCGCACCTCGGACGACGTGGCGGTGGTCGACCGGCTCGGGCGCTGCGTGGGCGTCGTACGCCTCGCCGACCTGGTACGCGCCCTCGCCGAGACGCGCGTCGAGGAGGCGGCCGGGCTCAATCCGCTGACCCGGCTGCCCGGTTCGGACGCGATCACCGGCGAGACGGACCGCTGGATCGCGGAAGGCCGTGTCTTCGCCCTGAGCTGGCTGGACATCGACCACTTCAAGCAGGTCAACGACGCCGCCGGGTTCGCCGCGGGCGACGAGCTGATCCGGGCGGTGGCACAGGCGCTCCAGCACGCGGTGGCCGGGCACGCGCGCGTGGGGCACATCGGCGGGGACGACTTCCTGGTCCTCGCCGACGAGGAGGGGCTGGGCCGGCTGGTGACCGACGTGCTCGACGCGCCCTGGTCCGCGGGCGGCCGTCCGGTCACGCTGTCCCTGGCCACCGTCGTGTGCGGCCCCGGCGGTGTGGCCGACCACCGGGAGGCTGCCGCGTCGCTCGCGCCGCTCAAGAAGGCGGCCAAGGCGCTGCACGGGGCGAGTTGGGTGCTGGGGCGGGCCGGACTGCCCGGGCACGAGATCCGGCGCGGCTCGGGCACGTATCCGGCCCAGGCCGGCCATGCGACGGTGGAGCCGTGAAGGCCGCCCTCCGGTGAGTTGCCTGTCATCGTTGCCGTCGGCGACCTTGACGCTCCCTGAGTGCCGGTGAAAACTTCCGGTGTCGGTCGACATCGCCGTACATTCTCGGCGTAATCAGGCACTGCGCCACGGGCCGCTCCTGTCCCGCGACCCGTTCCCCATGGGCGATTCGGCTGCTACGGCACGCTCGTCACTGACGCCGGGCGGGGCGCGGGACCTTCCCTGCCTTCGGCTGACGTCGCCCAGGGAACCGTTCCTGCTCAATGCGCCGGGGAAGATCCTCCGGCCAGCGCCCTAGGAGCCGCCATGAGCAACGGAGACATATTCGTCGGCGAAGTCATCGGCACGGCCATCCTGATCCTCTTCGGTGCCGGTGTCTGCGCCGCCGTCACCCTCAGGCACTCCAAGGCGAGAGCCGCGGGGTGGGTGGTGATCGCGTTCGGCTGGGGCTTCGGCGTCCTGGCCGGCGCGTACACCGCCGCTCCCCTCTCCGGCGGCCAGCTCAACCCCGCCGTCACCCTCGGCATCGCCGTCGACACCGGCGAGTGGGGCAAGGTCTGGGTCTACCTGCTCGGTCAGTTCGTCGGCGCGATCCTGGGCGCCGTTCTGACGTATCTGGTCTATCTGGCCCAGTTCCAGGCCAACGTGCCCGACGAGGACACCGCGGAGGAGCCGACCCCGACACTCGGCATCTTCGCCACCATCCCGGAGATCCGGAACCCGGTGGCCAACCTCATCACCGAGATCATCGCGACCATCGCGCTGGTCCTGCCGATCCTCGCGTTCGGACTGACCAAGGGGCTCGGTGAGTCCGGCACCACCGTGCTGATCGTCTCGCTGCTCGTCGTCGGGATCGGGCTGTCCCTGGGCGGGCCGACGGGCTACGCCATCAACCCGACGCGCGACCTCGGCCCCCGCATCGTGCACGCCTTCCTGCCGATCCCGAACAAGGGCACCTCCGACTGGGGCTATGCCTGGATCCCGGTCGTCGGGCCCCTGGCCGGCGGGGCGCTCGCGGGCCTCATCTACAACGTGGCCTTCTGAGACAGGGCCTCCTCAACCACGGCCCTCCGATCCCACGCAGCCTTCCGACCCAGCGACCAAGGGGTAGCCATGACGGACACCGCCGAGCGGTACGTCGCCGCGATCGACCAGGGCACCACGTCGAGCCGCTGCATCATCTTCGACCACGGCGGCGCGATCGTCGCCGTCGACCAGCGCGAGCACCGCCAGATCTTCCCGAAGCCGGGCTGGGTGGAGCACGACGCCACCGAGATCTGGTCCAAGGTGCAGGCCGTGGTGGCCGGGGCGCTCGCCAACGCGGGACTGCGCCCGGACCAGCTGAGCGCGCTCGGCATCACCAACCAGCGCGAGACGACGGTCCTGTGGGACCGCGCGACCGGCAAGCCCGTGCACAACGCGATCGTCTGGCAGGACACCCGTACCTCGGCCCTGTGCACCGAACTCGGCGGCAGCGACGGCCAGGACCGCTTCCGCGACCAGACCGGACTGCCCCTGGCCAGCTACTTCTCCGGCCCCAAGGCGGCCTGGCTGCTGGACAACGTGCCCGGCCTCCGGGACCGGGCCGAGCGCGGCGAGATCGCCTTCGGGACCATCGACTCCTGGCTGATCTGGAACCTCACCGGCGGCACCGACGGCGGCCGGCACGTCACCGACGTCACCAACGCCGGGCGGACCATGCTGATGAACCTGGAGACCCTCCAGTGGGACGCCTCCATCCTGTCCGCGATGAACATCCCGGCGGCGGTCCTGCCGGAGATCAGGTCCTCCGCCGAGGTGTACGGCACCGCCGTGGGGCAGCTCGCCGGGGTGCCGGTGGCGTCCGCGCTGGGCGACCAGCAGGCGGCCGTCTTCGGGCAGGCCTGCTACGACGTCGGCACGGCGAAGAACACCTACGGGACGGGCAGTTTCCTGCTGCTCAACACCGGTGACCGGCCGGTGCCGTCCAAGAACGGGCTGCTGACGACCATGGGTTACAAGATCGGCGACGAGGCGCCGGTGTACTGCCTGGAGGGGTCGATCGCCATCACGGGCGCGCTCGTCCAGTGGTTCCGGGACCAGTTGGGCATCATCCGCTCGGCCGACGAGATCGAGACCCTGGCCGCGAGCGTCGACGACAACGGCGGCGCCTACATCGTGCCCGCCTTCTCCGGCCTGTTCGCGCCCTATTGGCGCTCGGACGCGCGCGGGGTCGTCACCGGCCTCACCCGGTACGTCACGAAGGCGCATCTCGCGCGCGCGGTGCTGGAGGCGACCAGCTGGCAGACACGGGAGGTCGTGGACGCCATGTACCAGGACTCCGGGGTGCAGATCACGACCCTGAAGGTGGACGGCGGCATGACCGGCAACAACCTGCTGATGCAGCACCAGGCCGACGTCCTCGGGGTGCCGGTCATCCGGCCCCGGGTCTCCGAGACGACCTGCCTGGGCGCCGCCTACGCGGCGGGTCTCGCGACCGGCGTGTGGAACGACCTCGACGAGCTCAGGTCGCACTGGCAGAAGGACATGGAGTGGAGGCCGGCCATGGAGGCGTCGGTGCGCGACAGGGAGTACGCGAACTGGCGCAAGGCGGTGGAGAAGAGCTTCGGCTGGCTGGAGGACGGCGCGTAGCCGCCCGCCCCCGGACCACGGCCCGTACCCCGGTCGGCGGGGGTACGGGCCGTACCCGCGCGTCAGGTGGTGACGGTCCGGCGTCGGCCCGCCGCGTACGCCATCGCGTGCTGGACGACGCCGATGAGGACCTGCTTGACCGACTCGCGGTCCCGGGCGTCGCACAGCAGGACCGGTACGTCCGGGTCGAGGTCGAGGGCCTTGCGGACCTCCTCGGCCGGGTAACGGTCCGCGTCCTCGAAGCAGTTGACACCGACCAGGAACGGTATGGAGCGCCGCTCGAAGTAGTCGACGGCGGCGAAGCAGTCCTCCAGGCGGCGCGTGTCGGCGAGCACGACGGCGCCCAGCGCGCCCTCGGACAGCTCGTCCCACATGAACCAGAACCGCTCCTGCCCGGGCGTGCCGAACAGGTACAGCACCAGGTCCTCGCGGAGGGTGATACGGCCGAAGTCCATGGCGACGGTGGTGGTGTGTTTGCCCTCGACGCCGTTGGTGTCGTCGACCGGTCGCCCGGCCTCGGTGAGCACCTCCTCGGTGCGCAGCGGTCTGATCTCGCTCACCGCGCCGACCAGCGTCGTCTTGCCCACGCCGAAGCCGCCGGCCACGAGGATCTTGAGCGTGACGGGCTCGACCGGGGGCTTGCCGCGCTCAGATCGCCCGAAGATCATCGATCTCTTCTCCTGCTTGATGGGTGTCGGGTGACGGGCTTCCGTATCCGCCGCCACCTGGGGTTTCGATGACCAGTACGTCGTCGGCGCCGACGTCCGCACTGTCACTGCCGCCGAGTTCGGTGACCGTCCCGTCGGCCCGCTCCACCCGGTTGGCACCGAGCGCGCCGGGTGCGCCGCCGGCCATGCCGTACGGCGGGACACGGCGGTGCTGCGACAGGGTGGAGACGGTCATGGGTTCGAGGAAGCGGATGCGGCGCACCGCGCCGTCCCCGCCGTGCCAGCGGCCGGTGCCGCCGCTGCCCCGCCGAACGGCGAACTCGTCGAGGCGGACCGGCAGCCGCCACTCCAGGACTTCCGGGTCGGTGAGCCGGGAGTTGGTCATGTGGGTCTGTACGACGCTCGCGCCGGGAAAGCCGTCGCCCGCTCCGGATCCGGCGGCGACCGTCTCGTAGTACTGGTGACGGTCGTTGCCGAAGGTGACGTTGTTCATGGTGCCGGAGCCCTCGGCCTGGGCCCCGAGCGCCGCGTAGAGGGCGCCGGTGATGGCCTGGGAGGTCTCGACGTTGCCCGCGACGACCGCGGCCGGCGGCTCGGGGGCGAGCATCGACCCGGGTGGTACGACGATGTCCAGGGGTCGCAGGCAGCCGTCGTTGAGCGGGATGTCGTCGGCGACCAGGGTGCGGAAGACGTACAGCACGGCCGCGTTGACGACGGCGAACGGGGCGTTGAAGTTGGTGTCCAGCTGCGCCGAGGTGCCCGTGAAGTCGACGGTCGCGCTCCGGTTGCCGCGGTCCACGCGCACGCGTACCCGGATGACGGCCCCGGAGTCGGTCTCGTAGGCGTACTCGCCGTCGTCCAGGGCGTCGATGACGCGGCGGACCGCCTCCTCGGCGTTGTCCTGGACGTGCCGCATGTAGGCCTGGACGACGTCGAGGCCGAACTCCTCGATCATGCGGCCGACTTCGTCGACGCCCTTGCGGTTGGCGGCGATCTGGGCGCGCAGGTCGGCGAGGTTGGTGCGGATGTTGCGGGAGGGGTAGCGGGCCCCGGCGAGCAGCCGGCGGGTCTCGCTCTCGCGGAACCGGCCCTTCTCGGAGAGCAGCCAGTTGTCGAAGAGGACGCCCTCCTCCTCGATGGTGCGGCTGTCGGCGGGCATCGAACCGGGGGCGATACCGCCGATCTCGGCGTGGTGGCCGCGGGAGGCGACGTAGAAGAGGATCCGGTCACCCTGCGTGGCGAAGACGGGGGTGATCACGGTGACGTCGGGCAGGTGGGTACCGCCGTGGTACGGGTCGTTGACGGCGTAGGTGTCGCCCGGGCGCATCGAGGTGCCGCGGCGGCGGATGACCTCTTTCACGCTGGTCCCCATGGAGCCCAGGTGGACGGGGATGTGCGGGGCGTTGGCCACCAGGTTCCCGTCCGGGTCGAACAGGGCGCAGGAGAAGTCAAGGCGCTCCTTGATGTTGACGGACTGGGCCGTCGACTCCAGCCGGGCTCCCATCTGTTCGGCGATCGACATGAAGAGGTTGTTGAAGACCTCCAGCAGAACCGGATCGGCTTGCGTGTCGAGATCGGAACTCTGCGTGACCGCCGCGCGTTCCATGACCAGATGCCCGTCGTCGGTCGCCGCGGCCCGCCAGCCGTCGTCGACGACGGTCGTGGCCCCGGCCTCGGTGATGATCGCCGGGCCGGTGACGGACTCGCCGGGAGGAAGGCCCTCACGGCGGTGGAGGGGTACGTCGCGCCAGGCGCCCCCGGTGTGCAGGCGGACGCTTTCCGGGGCGACGCGGTGGCCTTCGTACGGGGCGAGGGCGGAGAGATCGGGGGGTCGGGTGATGCCGGTGGCTTCCACGGAGAGGGCTTCGACGACGACCGGGCGGTCGAGCGTGAAGGAGTACGTGGCGCGATGACGTTCCTCGAAGGCGTGTTTCATCGCGTCGGGTTCGGTGAGTTCGACGGTGAGGGTGGTGTCGGTGCCGTCGTAGCGGAGCTGGGCGCGGCGGGTGACGTCGATGCGGTCCTCGGGGACGTCCTCGGCGAGGAGTTCGGCGCGGGCCGCGGCCTCCAGGTCGTCGGCGGTCTTGCGGACGCCGGGCATGGCGGCGGGCTCCAGGGAGACCTCGACGGACTGTTCGCGCATGGCGGTGGTGTCGGCGAGGCCGATGCCGAGCGCGGACAGGAGACCCGCCATGGGCGGCACCAGGACGGTGCGGATGCCGAGCGAGTCGGCGACCATGCACGCGTGCTGGCCGCCGGCCCCGCCGAAGGTGGTGAGGGCGTAGCGGGTGACGTCGTGGCCCTTCTGGACGGAGATCCGCTTCACGGCGTTGGCGATGTTGGCCACGGCGATGCTCAGGTAGCCCTCGGCGACCTGTTCCGGGGTCCGGTCGTCGCCGGTACGCGCGCGGATCTCCCGTGCGAGGCCGCTGAAGTGGCCGCGCACGAGGCCGGCGTCGAGGGGCTGGTCGCCGTCGGGTCCGAACACATGGGGGAAGTGGGCGGGCTGGATCCGGCCGAGCATGACGTTGGCGTCGGTCACCGTGAGCGGGCCGCCGCCCCGGTAGGCGGCCGGGCCGGGGTCGGCACCCGCCGAGTCGGGGCCGACCCGGTAGCGGGAGCCGTCGAAGTGCAGCACCGAGCCGCCGCCCGCCGCGACGGTGTGGATGTCCAGCATGGGGGCGCGCAGCCGGACGCCCGCGATCCGGGTGGTGAAGACCCGTTCGTACTCGCCCGCGAAGTGGGAGACGTCGGTGGAGGTGCCGCCCATGTCGAAGCCGATGACCCGGTGGAAGCCGGCGAGCTGCGACATCCGGGCCATGCCGACGATCCCGCCGGCCGGCCCGGACAGGACGGCGTCCTTGCCGCGGAACTGACCGGCCTCGGCGAGCCCGCCGTTGGACTGCATGAACATCAGCCGCACGCCTTCGAGCTCGTCGGCGACATGGCGGACGTAGCGGCGCAGGACGGGCGACAGGTAGGCGTCGACGACGGCGGTGTCGCCGCGCGGGACCAGCTTCATCAGCGGGCTGACCTCGCTGGACAGCGAGATCTGCGGGAAGCCGGTGCGGGCGGCCAGCTCGCCGATCACCTGCTCGTGGGCGGGGTGCAGATGACTGTGCAGACAGACGACGGCGACGGCGCGGATCCCCTGGTCGTACGCCTCCTGGAGCGGGCCCGCCAGGGCGTCCAGGTCGGGTGCGCGCAGGACGGTGCCGTCGGCGGCGATGCGCTCGTCGGCCTCGACGACCCGTTCGTAGAGCAGGTCGGGCAGGACGATGCGGCGGGCGAAGATGTGGGGCCGGTTCTGGTAGGCGATGCGCAGGGCGTCGCGGAAGCCGCGGGTGATGACGAGCAGGGTGCGCTCGCCCTTGCGTTCCAGCAGTGCGTTGGTGGCGACCGTGGTGCCCATGCGGACGGCGTCGACCTGTTCGTCGGCGCCCTCGAGCAGCTCGCGTACGCCTGCCACCGCGGCGTCGGCGTACCGCGCGGGGTTGTCGGAGAGCAGTTTGTGGGTGAGCAGCCGGCCGTCCGGGCGCCGCGCGACGACGTCGGTGAACGTACCGCCGCGGTCGACCCAGAACTGCCAGCCTGTCACGTCACTTCTCCGCATCCGCGCCGGTCACAGCGCCCGGAGGCCGTTGATCACGTCGCGCAGGATACTCTCGTCCACCAGCTCGGCCGGGGGAACCGGGCGGTTGACGTGGACGAGTTCCCCGGCGACCAGGTCGCCGACGAGGACCCGGACCACTCCGATGGGCAGATCGAGTCCGGAGGCCAGCTCGGCCACCGACTGCGGGGTGTCACGGCAGAGCTCGACGATGTCCACGTGCTCCGGGGACAGCATCCGGTCGTCCTCCGGGTCGTCCGCGTGCGGCTCCGTGACGACCACCGCGATCAGGTCGAGGCGGTGCTGGGCCGCGCTGGTGGTGCGCCCCCGCGTCATGGCGTACGGACGGACGACCGGTCCGGCCTCGTCGTCGAACCAGTGACTTCTTCCCTGACCGTCTCCGCTCATGTCATCCCACTACCCGCCCGAGGGCAGATCGGTGCGTGGGGCGGACACCAGATGTGCGCCGACCCGCTTGACCAGGAGTGTCATCTCGTACGCGACCTGGCCCACGTCGGAGTCGGCGTCGGACAGGACGGCCAGGCAGCTGCCGTCGCCGGCCGCGGTGACGAACAGGAAGGCGTCGTCGAGCTCGACGACGGTCTGCCGGACGCTGCCCGCCTCGAAGTGGCGGCCCACGCCCTTGGCGAGGCTGTGGAAGCCGGAGGCGACGGCCGCCAGGTGCTCGCCGTCCTCTCTGGTGAGGTCCTTGGAGACACCGGTGGCCAGGCCGTCGCCGGAGAGCACCACGGCCTTGCGGATGCTGGCGACCCGGTCGACCAGGTCGTCCAGGAGCCAGTTCAGCTCGCCCTTGGTCGTCGCCGTGCGGCCGGTCGCCTTCGGATCGGTCATCGACCGTCCCCCTTAGTCGTTCCTTGTGCTGTGCCGTCCCCGGACCTGTCGCCCGCGGTGTTCTCCGCCCGGCCCCGCTGCCAGCCGCGCTGGAGCGAGGCCATGCGGCTGCGGACCTCGTCGGCGTCACGCTCGACGGGTTCCGGCTCGTGCCCGGCGGGTCGGGCCGGGTCCTGTCGCAGCTGTGGGGCCAGGTTGGCCTGTCGTACCCGCCTCGGCAGCGGCCGGGTGCCGGGTGCGGCCTCCGGGGGTGTAGTGCCCAGAGGCGGGACGGAGTCGTCGGTACCGCTGCCGGAGGCGGTCTCGGGGCGGCGGGTGCGCCGCGGCAGGGCGGGGGGCCCGGCAGGTTCGGCCGGGACGGCCGCCTCGGGTGCCGTGCGCCGCTCGTCGTGGCCGGCCGGCCCGCCGGTGCGCTGCGGGGACGGGTCGGTGCGGCGGCGGGAGGGCAGCGGGGCGAGTCCGCGCGGTTCGGGCCGGCCCGTGTCCGCCGGGTCCCGCTCGTCCGGCCCTGCGCGGCGGGAGCGCTGCTCGCTGACGGGCCTGCCGTGCGAGCTGACCAGCTTGGGGGTACCCCGCCGGGACACCGGTACCGGGCCGCCGGGCCGTTCGTCGCGGAAGCCGTCCGCGGGGTCCGGGGTGGACTGCTGCAGCTCGCTCACGACGGGCGCGGTGTCGTCGTCGGCGCGGGCGAGGGAGCGGCCGGGGCGGAACAGGCCGCCGCGCTCGCTGTCCTCCTCGGTGAGGGCGCCCGGGAAGTCGTCGAACGCGTCCAGGTCGACCGGTGCCTCCAGCTCGACCGGTCCGCCCAGGAGAGCGGCCGGCAGCCCGGGGCGCTGCGCCGGCACCTGGGTGAGGGTGGTGGCGCGGCTCTCCTCGGCTTCGGTCTCCGTGGCGGGCCGGGGGCGGTCGAGGCGGAACCCGATCCCGTTGGTGTCGGGGATGTCGTCGGTCAGCAGCAGGTCGGGGATGAAGACGACGGCGGTGGTGCCTCCGTAGGGGGACGGCTGGAGCGAGACGCGGACGTTCTGGCGCTGCGCGAGGCGGCTGACCACGAACAGCCCGAGCCGGTCGGTGTCGGAGAGTTCGAACTCGGGGGTCTCGGCGAGCCGCAGGTTGGCGTCGAGGAGCGCCTCGGCCGCCATGCCGAGACCACGGTCGTGGATCTCCAGGGTGAAGCCGTTGGCGACCCGTTCGCCGAGGACCTGGACGGCGGTGTGCGGCGGCGAGAACACCGTGGAGTTCTCCAGGAGTTCGGCCACGAGGTGGGTGAGGTCGGCGACCGCGGGGCCGGTGACGGCGACGCGGGGCAGCCGGCGGACCTCGATGCGCTCGTAGTCCTCGACCTCGGCCACGGCGGCACGCACCACGTCCATCAGCTGGACGGGGCGGCGCCACTGCCGCGAGGGGGCGGCGCCGGAGAGGATCACCAGGCCTTCGGCGTGCCGGCGCATGCGCGTGGTCAGGTGGTCGAGGCGGAAGAGGTCGGCGAGTTCGTCGGTGTCCTCGGTCCTGCGCTCCATGGTGTCGAGCAGGGTGAGCTGCTTGTGCAGCAGTACCTGGCTGCGGCGGGCGAGATTGACGAAGACCTCGGAGACGCCGGAGCGCAGTTCGGCCTGTTTGACGGCGGCCTCCACGGCGGCGCGCTGCAGGGTGTTGAGCGCCTGGCCGACCTCGCCGATCTCGTTCCTGTCGTACTCCAGGCGCGGGGCCTCGGTCTCCACGTCAACCTGTTCGCCCGCGGACAGCCGGCGCATCACACTCGGCAGCCGGATCCCGGAGGCCTCGTGTGCCTCCTGGCGCAGCAGCCGCAGGTCGCGGATGAGGCTTCGGCCGACCCGGACCGAGACGACCAGCGAGAAGAGCACGGCGACCAGGCCGAGGACACCGACGACGGCCGCCTGGACGATCACGCCGACGGCGACGGGCCGGATGCGGTCCTGGTAGCGGTCGCCGACCTGGTCGTCGAGGGTGCGCAGTTCGTCGAGCACAGTGCCGGCGGTGGTGTCCCAGCTCTTGGCGCTGACGTCGTTCGGCACACCGGATCCGGCGTCGGTCACGGACTGCTCCGCGGTCCGCAGCGGGGCGGTGGTGGCGTTCTTCCAGAAGCGGTCGAACCGGTCGCGTTCCGAGGACGGCAGCAGCGGCAGGCTGATGTCGTACAGGAGGGTGCGCTGGGCGACGAGGTCGGAGATCTCCCGGGTCTCGCCGCGGGTGAGCTTCCCGACCACGAGGGCAGAGCCGAGCAGGGCGTCCTCGCGGGAGAGGAGTTCGCGGGCGCGGGTGATGTTGACGAGGGCGCGGGCCTGCTTGTCCATCTCGACGTCGTCGGTCCCGCCGAGGGAGGCGAGCAGCGTGTAGCAGGGGTCGACCACGCGGTTGTAGAGGTCGAGGGCCTGGGCGCGGCTGACGGTGCCCTGTTCGACGCTGTGGCGCAGGGCCTCGATGCCCTCGAACGCGTCGAGCACGGCGGTGAGCCGTTCGGCGTCGTCGGCGCCCATGTCGTCACGGGTGCTCTGCTTCCCGGCGTTCTTCCGCAGTTCGGCGACGGCGCCGTCGGTGGCGGTGCGGGTGCGGTGCAGGGCGGCGAGTGCGTCGGCGGCGCGCGGGTCGGCGAGATAGACGAGGGTCTGCCGGCGTTCCTGCTGGAGGACCCGGGTGGTGTCCTCCGTGGGGTAGGCGACGTCCTCGACGAGGTTCGACTCGTGGAACATCTGGGTGACCTCGCGCCCCGTGAGCACGGCCGCGAAGCCCCAGACGGCCGTCAGGGACACGAGCGGCACGAGAAGCAGCGCCACGATCTTCCGGCGGATCGACTTCCCGCGAAAGCGCATGGCCTCCCCCAGCTCGACCCCCGCCGGCCGGGGGTACACGTGTACGTCAACAAACGGCGCGAGCCTACTACCGCCGCATGGATAACTCGAAGACGCGTCCCAACAGTGAACCTCCGCCCCGCTGCCGGGACATGCGGCACCGGCAGGGCGAGATGTCCGGGCATTGCGGGAGATTGCCACCGCCATCACGCCGACTTCGCGTGTGTGAGGGCGGGAACGACACGAAGGATCAGTTGGCCGGAAATTTTCACTGCCGGGGAATCTTCGGGCGAGTTCGTTCGTCCTTGTTCATGGGCGATGGGTGCGAAATCGGCCACAGGAGACGTATCTCGCGCCCGTGCGGCGTAAAACAGCGCAAGCCGGGCAGCCACTGGGGAGCCGGGGTCATCGGACACCGGCGCGAGGGGGACTGTCGGCGGTGGGGAGTGACACCTTGATGGGGACGGCTCAACGGCAGTTGGCGTCCGAGGACGGCACGGCGGCACGTACGGCGGTGCGCCCGGGACCCGGGGCTCCGGACGGTGGCCCTTCGCCACGGGGTGGCGACGAGGAACCCTCCGGTGCGCGGGCGCGTACACAACAGCAGGCACAGTACCGGCCGTTGTGGGTCGAAGAGCCGGCCAAGCGGTACCGGATGCCGGATCCGGTGCGTACGTCGGCGGTGCGGGCGCTGATCATCATCGCCGTCACCCTGATCCAGGCCATGGTGGCGTTCTTGTGCACGATGGCGGAGTCCTGGCTGGCGTTCCCGATGGTGATCAGCAGCGTGGCGAGCACGGTGGTGGCCACCTGGGGCGCGGTGGACGTCCTGGTGACCCGCCAGGTGTGGAACCAGCGCAACGGCGTGGTCTCGGAGCCGAGCAGCACGGCGCGCTCGCTCCGCCGCGAGCGGCGCGCGGCCCGGCGGCGGCAGCGGGCCGCCGAGCGCGAGCAGGAGCGGATACGGCGACGGGGCGGCAGCGCCGGGCAGCTGTCCCACCTCTGAGACCGGGGCGCGGCGTCAGGCCGACGGCCTCTTGAACATGCGGGTCGCCGTGATCTCGCTGTGCCCGGCCTCCCCCGCCTGCGGCTGCTGCGGCAGCCCAGGGCGCAGGTGCTCCTCCACGCTGATGTACTTCAGTCCTGCCCTGAGGTCGGCGTCGTTCCGCAAGCGGATGACCAGCGGGAACTCGGCCAGCGCGGTGGTGTCGAACAGCCCGGTCGTGTAGAGCAGCTGTACGCCCAGGGCGTCCGACACGGCCCGCTGGAGCTCCAGCAGATAGGTGGCGTTGGCCCGTCCGATGGGGTTGTCGAGGAACAGCGTCCCCGCGTGCCGGTGCTTGTCGCGCCCGCGGTCGTTGGACCTGAGCGCGGCCATCGTGCAGTACAGGGCGATGGCCGCGGTGAGCAGCTGCCCCCCGGAGAACACGTCCCCCATCTGCCCCACCGGCACCCGCTCCGCGCGCAGCACGGCGTCCGGCTTGAGGATCTCGACGGCGACCCCCTTCGGCTGCAGGGCCGCCGCAACCCCCCTCAGCAGCAGGGACATTCCGTCCCGCCGCAGGTCGGAGTTCTTCTTCACGGCGGCCCGGGTCGCCTCGTCGACGACCTCGCCGAGCCGCTCCGCAAGCGTGGCCTGGTCGGGTTCCTCGAACCGGATCCGCAGGAACTCCTGGCCGGACCACTCGCCGAGCCCCTCGGGCAGCCGGGACAGCCGCTGGGCGGACCGCAGGGTCGCGAGGGCCGATTCGACGAGCCCGCGCAGCCGGTCCACGATCGAATCGCGGTTGCGTTCCAGCTGGGCCAGCTCGTCGGTCAGCACCCGCAGTCGGGGCGCGAAGGCGTCCGCCCACTTCTGGGCGTGCTCGGGCAGGGCGGAGGCGGGCAGTTCACGGATCTGCTGCCGTGCGGGCGTCCGGACGGCCTCGTACCGTGTGGAGTTGGCGTGCCGCACGAGTACGTCGCTCGCCTCGCGCACGGCGGATTCGGCGGCGGAGAGATCACCGGCGCAGCCGCGCAGCGACCGGCGGGCCTCGGCGGCGGACTGCCGGGCCTCCTCCAGGGTGCCGGAGTAGGGCTCGGGCTCCTCCTGCTCCTCCTCGGTGACGTGTTCGCGCAGCAGGTCGCGGAGCATGGCGGCGATCTCGTCGAAGCCGCCGGCCGCGTCCTCGGCCGCGCGATGGGCGGCCAGCAGTTCGGCGTGTGCCTCGCGGGCCTGGGCCAGGGCCTCGGTGCGGGTGGCGAGTTCGGCGGTCGCGGTGCGCAGCAGGGCCTGCGCGTGCTCGGCGTCGCGCGGCTGGAGCTCCTCGGACAGCTCGGTGTGCGCCGCGCCGTCCTCGGGGGCGTGCCGTTCGGCCTCGCCGCGCAGCCGGCCGAGCTGCTCGCTCGCGGTGGACATCCG
Organism: Streptomyces sp. NPDC059224; assembly: GCF_042754285.1. Lineage (NCBI taxonomy): Bacteria > Bacillati > Actinomycetota > Actinomycetes > Kitasatosporales > Streptomycetaceae > Streptomyces > Streptomyces sp. NPDC059224. The sequence goes on along the minus strand of NZ_JBHZAN010000020.1, from coordinate 179,499 downwards.
GGTCTCCAGGAGCTGCACCAGCTCCTCCGCGCGGGCGGCGGCGGCCTGCCGGGACGGCCCGTCGGAGCCGTCGGGCGACTGCAACAGCTGCTCCGCGCGGGTGCGGACCTTGTTGGTCAGCCGTTCCAGCTCCGTGAGCGCGGTGCTCTCGTCGCTCTCCGAACGGGCCTGCTCGGCGCGGAGGTCGGCGCCGACGCCGACCTTCTCGTACACCTGTGAGGCGGCCCGGTAGGCCTCACGGAGTGCGGGCAGCGAGGACTTGGGGCCGTCCTCGTCGGCTTCCGGTACGTCGTCGGGGGCGCCGGCGATCTCCGCTCGCTCGGCGCGCAGCGCGCGGGCGGTGCGGCGGGCGTCGTCGGCGGCGCGCTGGGCGCCGCGCCGGTCCTCGTCGGCGACCCGGGCGCGCTCCAGGCAGGACTGGGCGCGGGCCTCCGACTCGGCGGCCTCGTCGGCGAGTTCACGCAGTCTGACCTGCCAGCCGGCCCGCTCGCGCAGCCGGAACGCGAGGCCGGCGAGGGCGTCGGCGGCGCGGCGGGCCCTCTGCGCGGCCTCCTGCCGTTCGTCGCGCACCTGGGCGGTCTCGGCGGCCGTCTCCTCGGCCTCGGCCCGCGCGGTCCGTGCCTCGGCCAGTTCGGCCTCGGACTCCTCGGCGAAGGCGCGGGCCTCCCGCGCGGCCAGGGCCAGCTCCCCGAGCCGCCCGGCCGGGCAGCCGGTGCGCCAGGAGGCGAGCCGGGCGGCCAGCTCACGGTCCTTGCCGAGCCGGGCGGCGAGGCCGCGGATCTCGTCGTCCCGCTCGGTGGCCCGGGCGCGCAGCGCCTGTCGCTCCTCGTCGGCGGCGTGCTCGTCGTGCATGGCCGGGTTCGGCGGTACGAGGAACACGTCGCCCGGGGTGGCGTCGGCGGCCGGGGCCGGTGCGAGCAGGGCGGCGGCCGTACCGACGGCGACTGCGGAGCGCGGCAGCAGGGCGGCCTCGCCGAGCGCCTCGCGGGCCCGTGCGTGGGTGTCCGGGTCGGTGATGATGACGCCGTCGACCAGTTCGGGACGGGCGGCGAGCACGCGCGCGTGGTCCGTCGGATCGACGGCCTGGGCGAGATAGCGCCAGCCGGGCAGCGCGGGGATGCCGTGCTCGCCGAGGTACTCGACGGTGGCCAGCACGTCGGGGCCGGGCGGCAGCAGCCCGCCGTCGCCGAGGGCGCCGAGGATCCGGGAGTCGTCGGCGGCCGCGGTGCGCAGTTCGAACAGATGCCGTTCGGCGGAGCCGACGGCGTCGTCAAGCAGCTCGCGCAGTTCGTCGGCGAACCGGTCGAGTTCCTCGGCGCCGAGGCCCTCGTCGGTGCCCTCGCCCCGGGGCCGCGGGATGGTCGTGCGGGAACCGGTGAGGCCCAGCAGCTCGGTGAGGCGTTCCTCCGCGGCCAGGGTCTCCGCCAGGCGCTTCTCGGCGTCGTAGGTCCGCTCGGCGGCCGTCGCGGCGTCTGCCGCGCGGGCGGCCGTGAGCTCGGCGCGGGACTCGGCGGAGGCCGCCTCGCGCGCGTGCTCGGATGCCTTGCGGGAGGCCTCACGTGCGGTGTCCCAGGCGGCCACGGCCGTCTTCTCGGCGTCGCTGGCCGCGAGCGCGGCTCGGGCCGGGTCGGCGTCCGGGGCGCTGTCGTCGAGCCAGCCGGCGCGGACCGCCTCGGCGGTCTCCTGCTCGACCTCGCCGAGGCGTTGGCGCAGATGCCCGACCTCGCTGCGGGCGCGCTGCGCCTCGGTGGCCGCGGAGGTCGAGTCCCGGTGCGCGCCGTCGCTGACCTCCTGGAGGGCGGCGGACCGCTCCTCCTCCTCGTTGGCGAGGTGCTCCGCGCTCTGGGCGGCCGCGTGCAGGGCCCGTACGAGGTCGACGGCGGCCCTGGCGCGGGCGGCGAGCGCGGGCGCCGCGTCCCGTTCGGCCTCCTGGATGGCGGCGGCCACGCGTGCGACGCGGTCGGCGGCGGCGCGGTGGCGCAGCACGGCTTCGGCGGCCTGCCAGGCGGAGTGCAGGGTGCGGGCGTCGGCCAGCTCGCGCTTCTGCGCGGCGGCGGACTTCTCACCGGCGGCCAGGGCCAGCGAGGCGTGCCGGTAGGCGAGTTCGGCGGCGATCAGCGCACTGCGCTCGCGGGCGCCCTCGGAGTGCGTGACGGCGTACGCGGCGGCCGTGACGCGCTGGGCGAGGTCGGCGGCGCGTACCCGCTCCTGCACGCCCCGGGCGGACAACCGACGCGCGATCGTGCGGGTACGGCGCTCGGCGCCCGTGTGGATGTCACGCGCGCGGCCCCGCGCCTCGGCCGCCTCGACGATCCGCCCCAGCAGGTCCACCGACCCGGCGGTGAAGTCCCGCTCGGCGATCAGCTCGGCGCGGCGCCCCAGCTTGTTGCCGAAGCCGCCGACCAGGTCGGCGAGTCCGTCGGTGTCCCGGGTGTCGGTCACGGCCCGCAGCAGCAGGTCGGTGAAGTCGGAGTCCTTCTTGACCGCGAAGAGTCCGGCGGCCTCGCCCTCGTCCGCGTTCATCTCCCGCTGGTAGCGGAAGAGTTCGGGGTCGAGACCGAGGTCGCCGAGATGCTCGATCCAGCGGTCGTGGATCTCCTCCCAGTGCACCTCCAGATGCGGGTACGCCTTGCCCGCCTCGGTGAGGGCGTCCCGGAAGCCCTTCATGGTGCGCCGCCGGCCCTGCGCTCCGGAGGAACCCTCCACGGGCGGGCGTACGGCGGTGGACTCGGCGACCGGCAGATTGTCCAGGGCGAGCCCGGGTCCGGGCCGGAACGAGTACCAGGCCTCGGCGAACTTCCGCGGGTCGTTGGAGACCTGCCGTCCCCGCCACTCGCTCACCTTGCCCACCACCACGCACTCACCGGTCAGCGTGTGCTGCCACTCCAGGGCGACGTGCCCGCAGTCGTCGGCGAGCAGGAACTTGCGCAGCACGCCGGAGCTGGCGCCGCCGAGGGTGTTGCGGTGCCCCGGCAGCATCACCGAGAAGATCAGCTTGAGCAGGACGGACTTGCCGCCGCCGTTCTCCAGGAAGAGCACGCCGGCCGGCGCGGGCCTGCGCGGCGGGCCGGCCGGCTCCTCCTCGAAGAACTCCGCCTGGGTGGGGGCCGGGTCGGGTACGGGCCGGCCGACGCCCCGCAGGTCCAGAACGGTGTCGGCGTAGCGCGCACCGGCGGGCCCGATGGAGTAGAGGCGGACCCGGGACAGCTCGTACATGGCGGACTCTCGTAAGTCTGGGGAAAGGTGCGGTGGTTCTGGACGGTCAGGGGCTTCAGGAGTGGAACGGCAGCCCGGCGTCGGCGACCAGGTCGTCGCCGTCGTCGGCGGGCAGCAGGCTGGCAGTGCCGTCGGTGACCGGGACGACGCCGAGCTCCAGCAGTTCGGCCATGGCGGCGCTGCCGGCCATGTCCCGCACCTGGAGCTGGTAGCGGGCCGTGGTGCGGTAGGTGCCGCCCTGGTCGTCGCCGGTGCGCTGGAGGAACCCCGAGTCGGTGAGGAAGACGACGGCCTTGCCGATGATGCCGGTGGTGGATCCGGCCAGCCTGCGGGCGTCCTTGGTGGCGCCGGTCGCGCTGCGTCTGGCCCAGATCCGCCAGGCGGCCTCCAGGCCGGGCGCGTCGGTGGCCGGGTCGGTGTTCTCCCCCAGTTCGTCGGCCCGCTCCTCCAGGCGGCGGCAGGCCTGCCGGACGAAGGTGTCGACGCCGTTGACCGTGATCCGTCCGATGTAGCCGTCGTCGGCCAGGTCCTCGGGGCGCGGGAACGCCAGCGCGGCGACGGCGAGGTGCGCGAGCCCGTGCAGGAACCGGTCGCCGCCGTCGGCGGAGGTCCGGCGCGCGTAGTCGCCCATGCGTACGGCGAACACCGAGTCCTCGGCGGCGGTCACGGCCATCCCGGCGCGGGGCGACACCTCCAGCACCACGAGTCCGAGCCCGGCGGCCACGGCGTCCGCGAGCCGCGCGAACGCCGGGTCCTCCCGGTAGCGCCGCAGCAGCTCGGTGTACTCCTGATCACGCGCGGGCTGCAGCTTGGGCTGCAGCCCGAAGGCGACGAGTCGCGCGGCATCGGCGGCATCGGCCGGGGTGACGGCGGCATGCGCCGACCCGGCGGGCGCCTCGGCCTCGACGTACTCGCTCACGACGACCACTCCTCATTCTCTGCGACACGGTGGCGGGCGAGCGCCCCGAAAGGGGCGCGGGGAACTGCGCGACCAGCCACCACGGCGCCGCATCCGGCACACGACATCAAGCCGCCTCGGTCCGGTCCGCGGCCATCCCCACCGCGTCCAGCAGCGCGGTCCCCACGATCAGATCCGCCCCGCCGAACTCGGGATCGTCCAGCTCCGTCCCGTCGTCCACGGCGAACAGCAGCTTCTCCTCACCCTGCCGATACGCCGTACCGACCGCGGGACTGGCCGCGTGCACGGCCAGCAGGGCGACCAGGTAGGGCAGCTCGGGGTCCCGCGTGCGCGCCTCGGCGAGCAACCCCGACAACCGCCGCGGCGCGTCCGCCGGAAGGTCCAGCAGCTCCATGGCGGCGGCGAGCTGCTCCTCGCTGAACCGGCTGTCGTCCGGCGTGGCGATCAGGTCCGGCTCCGGCATCTCCGCACCCAGGTGCTCCCGCTCCACGGGCGGCGTCAGCAGTATGTCGACGAGGTCGCCCACCCGCACCGACACCGGTGTCCGCAGCCCGGTCCCGCGGGCGAAGAACGCCCCGGTGACCCGCCCGGCCTGTTCCAGCGGCAACGGCAGCAGCGGCGCGAGCAGGTGTCCGTACAGGTCGGTTCCGGACGTCGTCATCGGCGTCGCGAACGCCTGCCTGTCCTGCTCCGCGCGGAACAGCGGCCCGGCCTCCAGGAGACGGGACTGCAACTGCGTGTGGCGTCGGATGCAGTCCTTGACGATGTCGACCAGTTCGGCGGCGCGCCGCTTGTTCTCCGGTTCCTCGGTCTCGTCACGGGCCTTGCGGATGTTGGTGAGGATCGCGTTCTCGTGCCGGTAGCGGTCGGCGACGTGGTCCAGCGCCTCGGCGATCATGTCGGGGACGGCGTCGAGCCAGTCGACCGCGCGGACATTGCGGCGGGTGGCGTCAAGGGCGCGGCGCAGGGTCTCCGAGTACTGCACGGTCCGGTAGCGGGCCTGTTCGGCGGCGAGCTGGGCGTCGGCGAGGCGACCTCGGCTGATCAGCACCTCCAGCTTGACCTCGGCGGCGATCTGGGCACTGGTGACGTCCGTGTCCAGGGCCCCGACCAGGACGTTGACCGCCTCGTCGGTCGTCCGCAGGTACACCGTGCCGCCGGGGCCCGGCACCTCCTCGATCAGCTTGAAGTCGTAGTCCCGGCGGACGTACGACCCGTCGGGCGCGAAGGTGCCGTACACCGCGCGGAAGCCGCGGTCGACGCTGCCGACGTTGATCAGGTTCTCCAGGACCCAGCGGGCCACGCGCTCGTGCTCGGCGACGGGGCGGTGCGGGGTCTGGGCGGAGATACGGGGGATCAGCCGGGCGACGATCTGCTCGTGGTCGGCGCCGGTGTCGAAGTCCATGTTCAGCGTGACCAGGTCGATGGCGGAGAGGGCCACCTCGGCCATGCCGTACACCGAGTACTCGCCCGCGAGGTTCGCCTTGCGCGTGTCCAGGTCGTGCAGCGGCGCGGTGCAGGCGAGCGCGCGCAGCCGCCGCGCCAGCCCCTCGTCGGCGGCCGGCCCCGGTGCGGGGCGCGGCCCCGCGCTGAGCTGGGGCGGAACGCTGTCCGTCGTCGCAGGCGAAGTCACGGTGCACAGACTAGGTCCTGGGTCTGACATCGGCCCAAACGACGCGGGACGCTCCCCGGTGGCACCGGGGTGACGTCAGGCCGGTTCTTCGGGCGGGGCCGGTGGGGGCCGACCGCGCAGTTCCCCGCACCCCTGGCGGGACGCCGCTGCCTAAGGAGTCAGATCCTCGCCGACCCGGCGGCGGTAGACCTCGACCACTCGTTCCAGGGAGTCCGTGAGGTAGGTCTCAAGGAGTTGTTCCGCGCCGCGCCTGTCGCCGCCCTCCAGACACTGGAGGATGTCCCGGTTGCGGGCCAGGTACGGCTCGTGCAGGGCGTGCGGGTCGTCGACCACGTGGAACGCGAGGCGGAGTTCGGCGAAGACGCTGCGCATGAGTTCGTCGGTGCGTTCGCTGCCGGCCAGGGCGACCAGTTCCCGGTGGAAGTGGATATTGGCCGTACCCACTGCTTTCCAGTCATCTCCGGCCGCCGCCTGCCGGCCTTCGCTCACCGCCGCCGAGAGTCCGTCAAGGGCGTAGGGGGGCTCACCGAGACCGCGTACGACGGCGCACTCGACCAGGGAGCGGGTGCGGTAGATGTCCTCGACGTCCTCGACGGTCAGGACCCGGACGAAGACGCCCCGGTTGAGTTCGTGGACCAGCAGGCGCTCGTGGGTGAGCAGCCGGAACGCCTCGCGCAGCGTGTTTCGCGAGACGCCCAGCGCGCCGCCGATGCCGTCCTCCGACAGGCGGGTGCCTGGCGGGAAGTAACCGTCGGCGATGCGGCTCCTGAGGATGTCGGAGACCCGCTCCGCGGTGCTGGTGCGCCCGAGGAGGGCACGGTCGTCGGTCAGTCCCGACAGCTGCTCTGCCATGCCCGGAATTCAACCGCAGACACCGGGACGAAACAACGTGGGTATTGAAGGATCGTTGAACGATCCCCTACGGTGCTCAACACGCTCATCTCCGCACGGCACCGCATCGCTCAGCCCCGCACCCTTCGTCCCCCCTTTCTTCTGCGAGGTGCTCATGAGCACGACCCCTCCACCGCAGTCCCTGGCCTCCGACACACAGCCCGGCGCGGGCGAACGCGCTCCCGATGACGGCGCGTTCGGCTGGCTGCGCGCCCTCGGCCCGCGCGGCCGGCACGCGTTCGCCGGAGCTTTCGGCGGCTATGCCCTGGACTCGTACGACTACTTCACCCTGCCACTGAGCATGGTCGCGCTCGCGGCGTACTTCGGCCTGGACAGCGGCCAGACCGGCCTGTTCACCACCGTCACCCTGGTGGTCTCCGCGGTCGGCGGCGCCGCGGCGGGCGTGGTCGCGGACCGGGTCGGCCGGGTCCGCGCCCTGATGATCACGGTCATCACCTACGCCGTCTTCACGGTGGCCTGCGGCTTCGCCCCCAACTACGAGACCCTGCTGGTGTTCCGGGCCCTCCAGGGCCTCGGCTTCGGCGGCGAGTGGGCGGTCGGCGCGATCCTGGTCGCCGAGTACGCGAGCGCCCGGCACCGCGGCCGCACCCTGGGCGCGATCCAGAGTTCGTGGGCCGTCGGCTGGGCCCTCGCCGTGTTCGTCTACACCCTGGTCTTCTCGTTCGCCGGCGACGACTTCGCCTGGCGGGTCATGTTCTGGACCGGCGCGCTGCCCGCGCTGCTGGTGGTGTGGCTGCGCCGCCGTGTGCACGACGCCCCGCAGGCGGTCGCGGTACGTGAACAAAGCCCACGGCGCGGCTCGTTCGCCGCGATCTTCCGTCCGGGCACGGCCGAGGCGCCGGGCCTGCTGCGCACCACGGTCTTCGCGGGCCTGCTGTCCACGGGTGTCCAGGGCGGCTACTACACGCTGGCGACCTGGGTCCCCACGTACCTGAAATCCGAGCGCGGTCTGTCGGTCGTCGGCACCGGCGGCTATCTGACCTTCCTGATCTCGGGGGCCTTCCTCGGCTATCTGACCGGCGGGTACCTCACCGACCGGCTGGGCCGGCGCCGCAACATCTGGCTGTTCGCGCTGCTGTCGGCGGTCTGTGTGCTCGCGTACGCGAACATCCCGGACGGCGCCAACACCACGCTCCTGGTGCTCGGTTTCCCGCTCGGCTTCTGCATGTCGGCGATCTTCAGCGGGTTCGGTTCCTACCTCAGCGAGCTGTACCCGACGGCGGTGCGTGGCACCGGGCAGGGCTTCACGTACAACGCGGGCCGCGCGGTGGGCGCGGTCTTCCCGACCCTGGTGGGCTTCCTGGCCGACAGCTGGGGCGTGGGAGGTGCGCTGGTCTTCGGCGCGGCCGGGTACGGGCTCGCCGCCCTGGCCCTGTTCGGACTGCCGGAGACGCGCGGGAAGGAACTGGCGTGAACCGTACGGAAGACCGCCCCGTCACCCTCGTCGACGGGCACGCGCACGCGTGGAGTCCGAAATCCGCCCGGGCCCGGTTCCGGCAGGGCCTCACGGGCGCCACGGCCGGGGTCGCGGCCGGTCACACTCAGGCCAACCTGATCTCGGTGCCCGCCGACTGGGCCTACGAGATGCTGCTGTTCTGCCAGCGCAACCCCAAGCCCTGCCCGGTGCTCGACGTCACCGACGCCGGCGGCACGGCCACCGTGCTGGCGGACGGCGCGGACCTGCGCACCGACCTGCCGCGCTATCGGGTGTGGCGGCACGGGGAGTTGGTGGACGAGCCGACGGACGCGACCCCCTACTGGCGGGACGACCTGGTGACGTTCCTGCTCGGGTGCAGCTTCACCTTCGAGTGGGCGCTGGCCGAGTCGGGGGTCCCGATCCGCCATGTCGAGCAGGGCCGGAACGTGCCCATGTACGTGACCAGCCGCCCGTGCCGCCCGGCCGGCCGGCTGAGCGGCCCGGTGGTGGTGTCGATGCGCCCGGTCCCGCCGCAGCATCTGTCGGCCGCGATCCGCGAGAGCAGCCGGCTCCCGGCGGTGCACGGCGGCCCCGTGCACTGCGGCGATCCCTCGGCACTCGGCATCCACGATCTCGGCCGGCCCGACTTCGGCGACCCGGTGGACGCCGGCCCCGACGACATCCCGGTGTTCTGGGCGTGCGGGGTGACCCCGCAGGCCGCGGTGATGGCCTCCCGGCCGCCGTTCGCCCTCACCCACGCGCCGGGCCAGATGTTCATCAGCGACGCCCGCGACGAGCAGTACCGCGTCGCCTGACACGAGAGACAGCTGATCCATGATCTCGATCGACCTGAACGCCGACCTGGGCGAGGGCTTCGGCCGCTGGCGGCTCACCGACGACGAGCAGTTGCTGTCCGTCGTCACCAGCGCCAACGTGGCCTGCGGCTTCCACGCGGGGGACGCGGCCACCATGCGGCGGGTCTGCGAGCTGGCGGCCGCGCGCGGGGTGACGATCGGCGCCCAGGTGTCCTACCGGGACCTGGCGGGGTTCGGGCGGCGCGCGATGGACGTGCCGCCCGCCGAGCTGGCGGCCGAGGTGGCCTATCAGATCGGTGCGCTCGAGGTCTTCGCGCGCGCCGCCGGCGCCCGGGTGGCGTATGTGAAGCCGCACGGCGCGCTGTACAACCGGGTGGTGCACGACGAGGAGCAGGCCGCGGCGGTGGTCGACGGCGTGCTCCTCGCGAGCGCTTCGCTGCCCGTTCTCGGGCTGCCCGGTTCACGGCTGCTGGCGCTGGCCCGGACGGCGGGACTGCCCACCGTCGCCGAGGCGTTCGCGGACCGCGCCTACACCGACGAAGGCAGGCTCGTCCCGCGCGGGCGCGAGGGTGCGGTGGTGAGTGACCCGGAGACGGTCATGCAGCGCTCGGTGGAGCTGGCGCGCTCCGGCGCGGTCACCGCGCACTCCGGCACGCGCATCGCCGTACGCGCCCGCTCCCTCTGCCTGCACGGTGACACCCCGGGCGCCGTGGAGCTGGCACGCAGGGTCCGCACGCGGCTCACCGAGGCGGGCGTGACCGTGACGGCCTTCGCATGAGCACGGACACGAATTCTCAGACCTCCTCGCCCATGACCACACACCTCGTCGGAGACGACGCCCTCCTGATCGAGGTCGGCTCCGGCGCGGCGGCCCAGGCCCTGCACGCGGAGCTCTCGCGCCGCCGCGCGGAGGGCTCGCTGCGGGTCGCCGAGATCGTGCCGGCCGCCCGCACGGTCCTGCTCGACGGGCTCGACGACCCGGCCCGCCGGGCCGCCGAACTGGCCGCCGCAGAGATCCCCTTCACTCCCCCACGCACGCGTGCGGCCGTCGAGCTGCCGGTGCGCTACGACGGCCCGGACCTGGCCGACGTCGCCGCGCACTGGCGGGTGCCCGAGCGGGAGGTGGCCCGCATCCACGCGGCGACCGAGTTCACCGTCGCCTTCTGCGGTTTCGCGCCCGGCTTCGGCTACCTCACCGGACTCCCCGGCCGGTACGCCGTGCCGCGCCGTGCCACGCCGCGCACGGCGGTGCCCGCGGGCGCCGTGGCGCTGGCCGGGCCGTACACGGGCGTGTACCCGCGTTCCTCGCCGGGTGGCTGGCAGTTGATCGGGACGACGGAGGCGGTGCTGTGGGACCACGCGCGCGTGCCGGCCGCGCTGCTGACCCCGGGTACGCGGGTGCGGTTCGTGCCGGTGGGGGACGCATGACCGACCGAGCGCTCGTCGTCGTACGGGCCGGGGCGCTGACCACCGTGCAGGACCGCGGACGTCCGGGGTACGCGCATCTCGGCGTACCCCGCTCGGGGGCGCTGGACGCGCCCGCCGCGGCGCTCGTCAACCGGCTGGTGGGCAACTCCCCCGACGCGGCCGTCCTGGAGACGACCCTCACCGGGTGTGCCGTCCGGCCACGCTCACCGGTGGTGGTCGCGGTCGGGGGTGCGCCGGGTCCGGTCACGGTGGGCGGCCGCCCGGCCGCGTGGGGCGCGCCCGTGGTGGTCGCGGCCGGGGAGCTGCTGGAGGTGGGAGCGGCCCGGTCCGGCGTACGCAGTTATGTGGCCGTCTCGGGCGGGATCGCCGTGGAGCCGGTGCTGGGCAGCCGGGCCACTGATCTGCTGTCCGGGCTGGGACCGGCCCCGCTGGCGGACGGCGCGGTGCTGCCGCTGGGCGCTCCGGCGGGCCCGCACGCGCGCGTGGACGTCGTACCGCAGCCGTCCCCGCCCAGCGAGCTCGTGCTGCGGGTGACGCTCGGACCGCGCGCCGGCTGGTTCACGCCCGCGGCCGTCCGGGCCTTCACCTCGCGCGCGTACCGCGTGTCGTCGGCGAGCAACCGCATCGGGCTGCGCACGGAGGGGCCCGCCCTGGAGCGAGCCCGTACCGGTGAACTCCCCAGCGAGGGCATGGTCCTGGGCGCCGTCCAGGTGCCGCCGGACGGCCGTCCGGTGGTGTTCCTGGCCGACCATCCGACCACCGGCGGCTATCCGGTGATCGCGGTGGTCCGCGCCGCCGACCTGCCGGCGGCCGCCCAGGCGGTCCCGGGCGTCCCGGTCCGCTTCACGGCCGTGAGCCGTCGCTGAGCCGCCGGGCGGCCGCGTCCGGCACCGTCGCCCGCGCGTGCCGTCATCGCCCTCACGCGGCGTCGGCGGGCCGCTCCGGCGCCTGGAGGGCAGCCAGCGCGGCGGACACGGCGGCGGACGCGCTCAGGTCCAGTCGGGCGCTGGTGCCCCTGCGACGGTGCCGCATCTCGTCGACGGCCAGCCGCAGCAGCTGGGGCAGCAGGTCCCGGCAGCGCCTGATCACCCAGGCGGTGCCGGCCGTGGCCAGCCAGAGGAGACTCGCCCTCTTCGTCGGCGCCGGGAACTCGGGCTCGGCGGACGGTGCCGTCCCCGTCGCCATGCCCAGCGGGGCGAGCAGGGCGTGGAAGCGGACGGCGAGCTGCCGGTGCCCCCGCTCGCACGGGTGCAGCCGGTCCGCGCTCCACATCGCCCGGTCGGTGAGCCAGGCGCCCTCCGCCGCGTGCAGATGGACCGCTCCGTACCGCTCGGACAGGGCGTGCACCACCGCGTTGACCGCACGCCCCCGGCGGGCCAGCGGCCGGGCCAGTGCGCCCGGCAGTCCCCACATCGAACCGGGGTCGGGCAGGCACGCCGTGAGCAGGGTCGCACCCTGCGCCGTCAGGGCCGCGTAGACCTTGTCGAGCCGTTCGGCCACCGCGTGGATGTCGAAGGTGCAGCGCAGGGTGTCGTTGACGCCGATGACGACGGCGACGATGTCGGGGCGCAGGTCCAGTGCGGCCTGGGTCTGACGTTCCAGGACGTCCCGGGTCTGCGCCCCGCTGACCGCGAGATTGGTGAAATCCACGTCCCTCGCGGCGAGTCCGCCGGCGAGCAGCGCGGCCCAGCCGCGCCACCCGTCGCCGGCGGGGTCGCCCACGCCCGCGGTCAGCGAGTCGCCCAGTGCCACGAACCGAACCGCTCTCATGCCACGCCCTCCGGCACGACACGACGGACCGGCTCCGGCGTCGCGTTCTCGTCGTGACGGCACGGCACCGGCGCGTCGTGCGCGGCGAGGAAGGCCTCCACCGCCGTCCCCCAGCCGAAGCACTCCGCACGCGCGCGTGCCACCTCCCGGCGCTCGGGACCGGGCCGCTCCAGGAGCAGCTCCACCGCGTCGGCGAAGGCGTCGCCGCGGTCGGCGGCGGTGGCCCCCGCGGACCCGATCACCTCGGGCAGCGCGGAGGAGGCGCTGGCGACCACGGGCGTCCCGCAGGCCATGGCCTCCAGGGCGGCAAGCCCGAAGGTCTCGGCGGGTCCGGGCGCCATGGCCACGTCGGCGGACGCCTGCAGCGCGCCCAGGGTGTCCCGGTCGGAGACGTGCCCGAGGAAGGTCACCGGCAGCCTGCGCTCCCGCGCGCGCTGTTCCAGCCGCGCCCGCAGCGGCCCGTCGCCGGCCACCACCAGGACCACCCGGCGACCGCGTCTGACCAGCGCCTCCACGGCGTCGAGGGCGGTGCCGGGCCGCTTCTCCACGGACAGCCGCGAGCACATCACGAGCAGTGCCTCGTCCTCGGTCGCGTACCGGGCCCGCAGGTCGAGGTCGCGCATCGAGGGGTGGCGGCCCGTGAGGTCGACGCCCAGGGGGGCGCGTACGACGTTGCGCGCGCCGATGCGGATGAACTCGCGCTCGGCGAACTCGGTGGTGCACACCACGCGCGCGTAGGTGTGCGCCGTACGGATGTTGAGCGCGTCGGCGGTGCGCCGGGACATGTTCTCCGACATGCCCCAGGTGCGCAGGACACCGTCGGCGGTCTCGTGGGAGACCATCACGGCGGGGATCCGGGCGCGCCGGGCCCAGCGGCCGGTCCAGCGCAGGGTGGTGCGGTCGGACACCTCCAGGCGGTCCGGGGCGAGGTGCTCCAGGAGGGTCTGCACGCGGGTCTTGTCGACCAGGACGCGGTAGCCGCCGGTGCCGGGCAGCACCGGGCCGGGCAGGGTGATGACCCGGCCCTGCTCCTCGACCCGGTCCGAGTAACGCTCGCCGGGCACGATCAGGACCGAGTCGTGACCGGCGGCCACGAAGCCCTTCCCGAGTTCGCGCAGGGCGGTGCGCAGGCCGCCGGAGGAGGGCGCGACGAAGTTGGCGAGCCGGACGATGCGCAGGGGCGCGGACGAGGAGACGCTCATGCCGCCACCACCGGCCGGCGTGCCGCGAGCACGTCCTCGTAGTGCTGGATCAGCTGGTCGCCGACGGCGGCCCAGGTGCGGCCCTCGACGGTCGCGCGGGCGGCGGCGCCGAAGGCGGCCCGCATCGCGGGGTCGGCCACCAGGGAGGCCACGGCCTCACGGACGGCACCCGCGTCGCGCGGCGGGACCAGGAAGCCGGTGCGGCCGTGGTCGACCAGGTCGATCGGGCCGCCGGCCGCGGGCGCGACGACCGGGACGCCGCTGGCCATGGCCTCCTGGACGGTCTGGCAGAACGTCTCGAAGGGGCCGGTGTGCGCGAAGACGTCGAACGAGGCGAAGATCCGGGCCAGGTCGTGGCCGGTGCGGCGGCCGAGGAAGACGGCGCCGGGCAGCGCCTCGGTGAGATGGGGCTGGCTGGGACCGTCGCCCACGATCACGACCTTGACGCCTTCCAGGCCGCAGACCCCGCCGAGGAGTTCGATCTGCTTCTCGGGGGCGAGGCGGCCGACGTAGCCGACGACGACCTCGCCGTTCGGGGCGATCTCGCGGCGCAGCCCCTCGTCGCGGAAGTCGGGGCGGAAGCGGACGGTGTCCACACCGCGCTGCCACAGCTGGATCCGGGGCACCCCGTGCGACTCCAGGTCGCTGATCGAGGCGGTGGACGGAGCCAGGGTGCGGTCGGCGGCGCCGTGGACGGACCGTATCCGCCGCCAGGCGGCCGCCTCGCCGGCGCCCACGTAGGTACGGGCGTATCCGGCCAGGTCCGTCTGGTAGACGGCGACGGCGGGGACGCCGAGCCGGGCGGCGGCGGCCATGCCGCGGACACCGAGGATGAAGGGGCTGGCCAGGTGGACGACGTCCGCGCGGTGCTCGATCAGTGCGGCGGCGAGTTTGCGGCTGGGGAGAGCCACGCGGACCTGGGGATAGCCCGGGAGCGGGAGGGAGGGGACGTGGACGACAGGGCACGGCGCGGCGGCCGCCGCGAGCCTGTTTCCGGGGGCGGGAGCCGGAGCGACGACGAGGGGCGCGTGACCGCGATCGACGAGGTGTCGGGCGGTCTGGAGCGCGCAGTGGGCCACGCCGTTCACATCGGGGGGAAAGGATTCGGTCACGATGACGACACGCATACCGGTGTTGTCGCCGCGCTGGACGTGGCCGCGTCAAAGTGGATCTTTCCGAATGTTAAACGTCCCATGAGCGTTGCCCTGCACACCGGAGCGGGCCAGCCGGTGTCCATGCCCGGCTGGTCTGTCGGTCACCGCTGGTTCACTTGGCGGGCGGACTTCCGCGAAGGGAACGTGTGCGGGACCCTCCGTGGTTCCCGGGACGAAGCCGTAGTTCCGGGATGAAGCCGTGGTCCCGGGATGAAGCCGTGATCCCCCGTGGCGATGCCTCACACGGCGGGTGTGTCCGGTCCGATACGGCTGCGGACGGCCGTCTGGACCTCGTCCTCCTCGGCGGGGTCCGCGGCGAGCCGGCGGAGTTGTTCGACGACCCGGGCGTCAGCGGTCTCGGCGTGCCGGGCGGCGATCTCGCGGGTGGTCTCCTCACAGTCCCAGAGGCATTCGACGGCGAATCCGGTGGCGAAGGAGGGGTCGGTGGCGGCCAGGGCGCGGGCGGCGCGGCCGCGCAGATGTGACGAGGCGGTCTCGCGGTAGACGTGCCGCAGGACGGGCGCGGCGCAGGCGATGCCGAGGCGTCCGGTGCCGTCGACGAGGGTCCACAGGGTCGGTGCGTCCGGGCCTTCGCCGCGTACGGCCTCCCGGAGCGCCGCGAGGACCAGTTCGCCGTCCTGGGCGCCGCCCCGGCAGGCGAGCATCCGTCCGGCGGCGGCGCCGAGGGCGTCGGGCCGGCGGGCCCAGCCCCGGGCGCGGTCGACGGCGGCGATGCTGCGCATGCGTTCGAAGGCGTCGACGGCCGCCTCCACGACGGCGGCGGTGCCGTCGGCCACGGCGGCCTCGATCAGGCTCAGGGCGTCGGGGTCGTTGCTGTCGGCGAGGTAGCGCAACGCGGTGCAGCGGGCCCCGTCGGTGCCGTCCTTGGCCGCCTGCAGGATCTCCGGCCGGTCCTCGGGACCGGCCACGGCGACCAGGCAGCGGGCGGCCGGCACGTGCAGGGCCGCGCCCCGCTCTACACCCTGCTGGGCCCACTCGAAGACCGCGCGCACGCTCCACCCCGGACGGGGCCCGGTAGGTCGCATCTGGCGCTGCCAGCGGTCGAAACAGCCGGTCTCCTGGGCGGCACGCACGCGCGTGGCGATCGATTCCCGGGGATCCTCGGCCCACAGCCGCCAGGGCCGTGGTTCGAAGGCGTCCCGTACGGCGGTGGCCAGCTCGGCCTCGCCCTCGGCGTCCGTGGTGAACCGCGCGAGCACCGGGGCGGCCAGCGCGCACAGGCCCGCGTCGTCGTCGCGCAGCGCCAGCTCGTCCAGGGCCCAGGCCCAGTTGGTGCCGGTGGCGGCGTACCTGCGCAGCAGCACGAGGGCGTCCCGCCTGCCGTAGGAGGCCAGGTGCCCGAGCACGGCCAGCGCCAGGCCGGTACGGGACTCCTCGGTGTCGAGGACGTCGTCGGGGTCGAAGAGATGCGCCTCGATGGCGTCCAGCTCGCCGTTCAGGTCGAGGTACAGGCGGGCGTAGTAAAGGGAGCGGTTCTCCACCTGCCAGTCGTGGCGGGGATCGCGGAGCACGCAGTGGTTCAGTGCCGCGAGCGCTTCGGCGCGCGGGGCGGTGAGCGCGTGCAGCGTGCCGTCGCCGCGGCCCCGCTGGAGCAGGCCGAGCAGCGTACCGCTGGGCGCTATGACCGGATCGAACATGGGAAACAGCCTCACATCAAGCGTCGACGCAACCGGAGAACACGTACTACCTGGCCGCGTGACACAACGTCGGAGCGCCCGCCGTCTCTTGCTTGCTGTAGACCATTTCTCTCTGCCTCTCGTCAGTGGCCCATGCGGGCCGCGTCACGGCCCGCGCGGTGCGGCATCACCTGCCCAGCCATCGCGTCCATGAATCACGACGTCATGATGACTCGGCACTTCGACCTGCCGCGACCGAAATTTCGGCGGCCCTGTACCGCCTCCCCCGTTTTGTGTGTTTTCGCTGGTCGGAAGGGATGGTTCAGCTGATACCGAACAACTCGAGAAGTTCTGCCTTGCCGAACATCCGAGCGGTGTCGACGGCCGACGGAGTACCCGCGGCGGGGTCCGCGCCGAACGCCATGAGCGCCTCGACGACCTCGGTCTCACCCTTGAAGGCCGCACCCGCGAGCGGGGTCTGGCCTCTGTCGTTGATCCGGTCCGCGTCGGCACCACGGGCGAGCAGCTCGCGCACCGCGTCGGCATGCCCGTGGTAGGCGGCGAGCATCACGAGGGAGTCACCGCGGTCGTTGGTGAGGTTGGCCGGAACGCCCGCGTCGAGATACGCCACGAGCGCCTCGGTCCGTCCCTGCCGGGCCAGATCGAAGATCTTGGTCGCCAGCTCCACGACCTCGGGGTCGGGGGCTTCGCTCATCGAACGGACCGCCTCTCCTGTGTGCTGCGGGGACTTCCGCGGACAGGGGGAGCGTACGGCAACGGGCGGGCCGCGCGGCCGTACGAGTGAATCGCCAGCGTACTGGCTTCAGGGTGCGCACGACCGGAACCGCCCGAGGGAAGATCACCGCGGCCGCGCCGTCCGGTCCGGTCGGCAGAGGCCGGAACGATCCACCGGTCGAGTGAAATCGACTTGATTTCACCCATTCGCACCTTTAATCGTATAGATACCTTCTGTGATGCTGGAAGAACTCATGGTGACTGTCCCCCCTCGACACCAGGAGATCGCAAATGATCCTCTCCATCTCAGGCGTCATCGTGCTCGGCATCATCGTCTTCCTCTTCTTCCGCAAGGACGGACTGAAGCCGTCGCACGCCACGGTCTCGGCGCTCTTCGGCTTCTATCTCGCCAGCACGGCGATCGCACCGAGCATCAAGGCCGGCGGCGAGAGCCTGGCGAGCCTGCTCGGCGGCATCAAGTTCTGACCTCCCTCCCGTCCCTACGCACCTTCAGGAGGCAGCAGTGGTCCGGCGCCCTCTCCCCCGCATTCTGAGCAACGGCACCGCGCAGCTCGCCCGGAGCAGGGAGCTGGCCCGGACGGCTGCCGACAACGCCACCGACGTCCTCCATCCGCTCATCACCGTCACGCGCGGGCTGCGCCGGCTGGCCTCGGCCGGCCGGCGCAAGTGGGCGGAGACCCCCAAGGACAAGCGTGGCCCGCTGCTGTTCCTGGTGGCCTCGGTCGTCCTGGTCGTGGCCCTGGTGCCGTACGGACCGCTGCTCGCCGTCATCACCCTGATGGCGGCGAGTGCCTGGCACGGCCGCGACCGCACCCCGCCCACGCCGGAGGGCCCCGACGAGTCGCAGACCCAGCGGCTCCAGTCCCTGTACGAGGCCCTGGTGCCGTACTTCTCGGCCGCCGAGGACCCGGCGCCGCTGTACGCACACGGCGGGGAGTGGGAGAAGGCCTTCCTCTCCCACGAGTTCGACGAGGCCGGCCGCGTCCGGCAGCTGCTGATCCGCTACCCCGCGTACTTCCCGGACGGCGAGCCCGGGGCCCGCGCACGGATCGAGTACCTGCTCACCGCGAAGTCCGGGCGCGGCCGCGAGTACCACTTCGCGTGGGACGAGGAGGGCAACCGGCTCACGGTGACCGCCCTCGCCCCGCTGCCCACCGACATCGCCGCCCAGCGGTTCGTCACGTCGCCGGGCGAGACGGTCCTGGGCTTCACCGACCCCAGCGAGGTCCAGCGCACGCTCCCGCTCACCTACGGCGAGGAGCAACGCGACGTCCCGCCGGTCGTCTGGCGTACCGGCGCCCGCTCCACCGAACCTCATCTGCTGGTCATGGGCCGCCCCGGCAGCGGCACCTCGACCCTGCTGCGCTCGGTCGCCCTCCAGGCCCTCCAGTACGGCGACGTGCTGATCATCGAGGGCGGCGGCACCGGCGAGTACGCGTGCCTCTCCGGCCGGGACGGTGTCCTCGCCGTGGAGTGCGGCCTCGCGGGGGCTCTCGCCAGCCTCGAATGGGCCGCGCACGAGACGGAACGGCGGCTCATCGCCGTCAACCGCGCGCGGCAGGCCGGCCATCCGCCGCCGGACGACTGCCGGCGTCCGCTGTGGATCCTGCTGGACCGTCCCGGTCCCTTCGTCCACCTGGCCTCGGCGAACGGCCACAAGGACCCGCAGACCCTGCTCCAGACCCCGCTGCGGCACGGCCGCGCGGCGAACGTCACCGTGGTGGTCGCCGAGCACCTCGACAGCACGGACGCGGTGAGCGAGGCGTTGCGGCAGCACACCCGCGCGCGTGTCGTGCTCGGGCCGGCGCTGCCGGACGAACTGGAGGCGGCGCTGGGAGCGCCGCCGCACACGACACCGCTGGCCCACATGCCGCCGGGCCGGGGCTACGCCCGGCTGGGCCACGGCCCGGTGCTGCGGCTCCAGGTGCCCTCCACACCGGACCCGTACGACGACGCGACCAGCGACACGGACCGGCAGGCGGTACTGGACCTGCTGCCGCCGCGGAGCGGCCCCTCCGAGCCGGCGGAGCAGCCGGACCCGGTGGAGGCGGCGCCGATGGAAGTGGCCGTCTCCGAAGCCTGAGGCAGGAGGCGGTCGTCCGGCTGCGGGCCGCGGAGGGGGGGCTGATCGCGCGGTTCCCGCGCCCCTGAAGGCGCGACGCGGTCGCCGAGAGCCCCGCAAGGCGCGCGGGGAACCAGCGGCGCCCGGCCCTCACCGGCCCGTCCGACCACCGCCCGACCGCTCCTACGCCACGAACGTCCTCGGCGCCTCGCCGCCGCCGGAGGCGCCCGCCTCCACCAGCCGAGCCGCCGCGGCCAGTCGGCTCGCCGCCTCCTCCGCCACCGCTCCCCCCACGGTGAACGGAAGCCGCACATAACCCTCGAACGCGCCGTCCACCCCGAACCGTGGCCCGGACGGGACGCGCACCCCCACCCGCTCCCCCGCCTCCGCCAGCCGCGACCCGGACAGCCCGCCCGCCCGGACCCACAACGTCAGCCCGCCCCGCGGCACCTCGAACTCCCAGCTCGGCAGCGCCCGCCGTACCGCGGCCAGCAGGTCGTCCCGGTTCTGGCGGGCCTGTGCGCGGCGCACCTCGACCGCCTGCTCCCAGCCCCCCGTGCCGAACAGCCAGTTCACCGCCAGCTGCTCCAGCACCGGCGTCCCCAGGTCCGCGTAGGCGCGCGCGGCGACCAGGCTCCGGATGACGTCCGGGGCCGCGCGCACCCACCCGATGCGCATGCCCGCCCAGAACGCCTTGCTGGCGGAGCCGACGGTGACCACGGTCGAGCCCGCCGGGTCGAAGCCGCAGACCGGGCGCGGCATCTCCACGCCCTCGTCCAGCCACAGCTCGCTCATCGTCTCGTCGACGACCAGCACCGTGCCCGCCGAGCGGGCCGCGTCGACCAGCCGGCGGCGCTGGTCCTCGTCGGCCAGGGCTCCGGTGGGGTTGTGGAAGTCGGCGACGACGTAGGCGATCCGGGGCGCCGCCTCCCGCAGTACCTGACGCCAGCGGTCCAGGTCCCAGCCCGTGAGGCCCTCCGCCATCGCCACGGGAACCAGCCGGGCGCCCGCCTCCCGCATCAGCTGGAGGATGTTGGCGTACGAGGGTGACTCGACGGCGATCCGCTCACCGCGCCCGCCGAAGAGATGACAGATCGCGTCGATCGCGCCCATCGCACCGGTGGTGACCATGATCTGCTCGGGCATCGTGGGGATCCCGCGCGCGGTGTAGCGCTCCGCGATCATCGCGCGCAGCACCGGGAGTCCGGCCGGGTAGTCGCCGTGCGTGCGGGCGTACGGCGGGAGTTCTTCCAGGGCGCCCTGGACCGCGCGGGTCAGCCACGGCTCGGGGGCGGGCAGGGCGGCGGTGCCCAGATCGATCAGCGAACCGAGCGCCTCGGGCGGCAGCGGTTCGAGGCCGCGGGCGGGCAGCGGGTTGCCCGCCGGGACGGCGGTCCAGCTGCCCGCGCCCCGCCGGGACTCCAGGAATCCCTCCGCGCGCAACGCCTCGTACGCCGCCGCGACGGTCGTACGGCTGACGGACAGCGCGAGGGCCAGTTCGCGTTCGGCGGGCAGCCGGGCGGCGACCGGGACGCGTCCTTCGAGGACCAGCAGGCGGACACCGTCGGCGAGCGCGCGGTAGGCGGGCGGGCGCCGGGTGCCGGGGCCGGCCGGACGGTCCTGCTGCGAGTGGAGCAGCCGGGCGAGCTGTGCGGCACCCACTGCCGAGGTCCACTGCGCCATGAGAATCAGTCCACCTTCCCCGAATTGGCCATGGATGCCTTTTCTTCCCAAGCCACAGAGTGACACGGGCCAGTCCACCATCACCAGCAGGGGGTACCTCTTGTCCATACGAGGCCGGTTCGGGCGGCGGCTGTTCCAGCTCTACGCGGGGCTCACCTTGTACGGCGTGAGTTCCGGGCTTCTCGTCGAGGCGGGCCTGGGTCTGGAGCCCTGGGGCGTGCTCCACCAGGGGCTCGCCGAGCACGTCGGGCTGAGCATCGGCACGGTGTCGATCATCGTGGGCGCGGCCGTGCTGCTCCTGTGGATACCGCTGCGCCAGCGCCCGGGCCTCGGCACGGTCTCCAACGTGTTCGTCATCGGCCTCGCCATGAACGCCACGCTCGCCGTCGTCCCCGGCGCACACACGTTCGCCGTGCGGATACCGCTGATGGCGGCGGGGATCGTACTCAACGGCGCGGCGACCGGGCTGTACATCGCGGCGGACTTCGGGCCCGGCCCCCGGGACGGTCTGATGACGGGTCTGCACCGGCGCACCGGACGGTCGATCCGGCTGATCCGGACCGCGATCGAGGTCGCGGTGGTCGTCACGGGTTTCGCGCTGGGCGGGACCATCGGTGCCGGGACCCTGCTGTACGCCCTGTCCATCGGGCCGCTGGCCCAGCTGTTCCTGAAGGTGTTCGCCGTTCCGCCGGCATCCTCAGGCAGCACGGTCGTTGCCAGGGGGTCATCGGAGCAGGCCATACTTCGCCCGTGAGCACGCTGATACGCCACCCGTACCTGGACCACCCGGGCCCCATCGCCTTCGCCCACCGCGGCGGGGCCGCCGACGGCCTGGAGAACACCGTGGCGCAGTTCCGGCGCGCCGTCGAGCTGGGCTACCGGTACATCGAGACCGATGTGCACGCCACGGCCGACGGCAGGCTCGTCGCCCTCCACGACGACACCCTGGACCGGGTCACCGACGGGGCGGGCCGGATCGGCGACCTGCCGTGGCAGGACGTACGGCACGCGCGCGTGGGGGGCCGCGAGCCGCTCCCCCTCTTCGAGGAACTCCTGGAGGAGTTCCCGGACGTCCGCTGGAACGTGGACGCCAAGGCGGAGCCCGCGCTGCGGCCGCTGCTGGACCTGATCGACCGCACGGACTCCTACGACCGGGTCTGCGTCGGCTCGTTCTCCGAGGCGCGGGTGCTGCGGGCGCAGCGCATCGCCGGGCCGCGGCTGGCCACCTCGTTCGGCACCCGCGGTGTGGTCGGACTGCGGCTGCGCTCCTGGGGGCTGCCCGCCTCGGTGCGCCGGTCGGCGGTCGCCGCGCAGGTACCCGAGTCGCAGTCGGGCGTCCCGGTCGTCGACCGGCGCTTCGTCCGCGCCGCCCACGCGCGCGGGCTGCACGTCCACGTGTGGACCGTCAACGAACCCGAGCGGATGCACCGGCTCCTGGACCTGGGAGTCGATGGCATCATGACCGATCACATCGACACGTTGCGTGAGGTCATGCAGGACCGCGGCGTCTGGGTCTGAGACGCGCGACGAGACTGCTGCGGGAAAGGCGAGGGCACGGGTGGGCACCGAAACCGTGCGGACGGAGGCCTCGGACGAGGTCACCGAGCTGCGGCGCGAACAGCGTGGCTGGTACGTCTACGACTGGGCGTGCTCGGTCTACTCGACGAGCGTGCTCACCGTGTTCCTCGGCCCGTACCTCACGTCGGTCGCCGACCACGCGGCCGACGCGGACGGCTATGTGCACCCGCTCGGCATCCCGGTCCGCTCGGGCTCCTTCTTCGCCTACTCGGTCTCCCTGTCGGTGATCGTGGCGGTCGTGCTGATGCCCCTGGTGGGCAGCCTGGCCGACCGTACGGGCCGCAAGAAGCAGCTGCTCGGCGCGGCCGCGTACACCGGGGCCGTCGCGACCACGGGCATGTTCTTCCTCGACGGCGACCGCTACCTGCTCGGCGGGCTGCTGCTGGTCGTGGCGAACGCGGCCCAGTCGGTCGCCCTGATGCTCTACAACTCCTACCTCCCCCAGATCGCCCCGCCCGAGGAACGCGACACGATCTCCTCCCGGGGCTGGGCCTTCGGCTACGCGGCCGGTTCCCTGGTGCTGATAGCCGACCTGGTCCTGTACTCCGCCCACGACTCCTTCGGTCTCTCCGAGACGGAGGCGGTCCGCGTCTGCCTGGCCGCGGCGGGTCTGTGGTGGGGCGCCTTCACCCTCGTACCGCTGCGGCGGCTGCGCGACCGGGGCGGCAGGGGGCGCGGCGCGGCCGGGGCGACGGCGCCCGGGCTGCGTCAACTCGCGGCGACCGCCCGGGACATGCGCCGCCATCCGCTGACGCTGTCCTTCCTGCTGGCGTACCTCGTCTACAACGACGGCATCCAGACCGTGATCTCCCAGGCGTCCGTCTACGGCTCCGAGGAGCTCGGGCTCGGCCAGTCGACGCTCATCGGGGCCGTTCTGCTGGTCCAGGTGCTGGCGGTGGCCGGCGCCCTGACGATGGGGCGGCTGGCCAGGACGTACGGCGCGAAGCGCACGATCCTCGGGTCGCTGGTGGCGTGGACGGTGACGCTGGCGGCCGGCTACTTCCTGCCGGCCGGGGCCCCGGTGTGGTTCTTCGTCCTCGCGGCCGGCATCGGTCTCGTCCTCGGCGGCAGCCAGGCGCTGTCCCGCTCGCTGTTCTCGCATCTGGTACCGCCCGGCAAGGAAGCCGAGTACTTCGCGGCTTACGAGATGAGCGATCGGGGGATGAGCTGGCTGGGGCCCCTGTTGTTCGGGATCACCTTCCAGCTGACCGGAAGCTACCGCTCGGCGATCATCTCGCTGGTGGTCTTCTTCGTCATCGGGTTCGCGCTGCTCGCGCGGGTGCCGGTGCGGCAGGCGATCGGCGAGGCCGGCAATCCGGTTCCGCAGAAGGTCTAGCAGAAGGTCTAGCGGAGGATCCGGCACGAGGGTCCCGCGGGAAGATTTAGCGTTCAACGCCGAAGAGCGGTAGTGTACGCGTTTGGCCTGCCAGGCGGACCGTTACTGCGCGTCAAAGATGCAGAAACGCTGGGTGACATCTGCTAGCAGATGTGACAAACCGGGCGCTGGTGGGTACAACAAGGGGCGGCTACGACGGCGACGCATGGCCCGGAACGGGAATCTTTACCGCCGACCGGACGTTGACCGGATGACGACGACAGCGACACCTGTCCTGTGGGCGACAAGCCCGGGAGGCACGATTCATGAGTGAGCGAGCTCTTCGCGGTACACGCCTCGTAGTGACCAGCTACGAGACGGACCGCGGTATCGACCTGGCTCCGCGCCAGGCCGTGGAGTACGCATGCGAGAAGGGGCACCGGTTCGAGATGCCCTTCTCGGTCGAGGCGGAGATCCCGCCGGAGTGGGAGTGCAAGGTCTGCGGGGCCCAGGCACTCCTCGTGGACGGCGACGGCCCTGAAGAGAAGAAGGCCAAGCCCGCGCGTACCCACTGGGACATGCTGATGGAGCGGCGCACCCGTGAGGAGCTCGAAGAGGTCCTCGAGGAGCGTCTGGCGGTTCTGCGCTCCGGCGCGATGAACATCGCGATTCATCCGCGGGACAGCCGTAAGTCCGCATAGTCCCGTGTAACGGGAATCCGACATAACAAAAACCGAGGGCGCCCTACGTTCGGTGAACGTAGGGCGCCCTCGGTTTTCCGGTGCTGTGTCCGCGGGCTCAGCGCGTCAGCGGCGGCCGCTCCCCCGTCGGCTCGTCGCCCCGCTGCTGACCGTCGTTCCGGATGATCACCTCGCCCTGGACCACCTTGCCGTCGGGGCGGTGCATACGGGCCTGCTGGAAGGCGTCGCCCAGGGTGCCGGGGGCGGACGCGCGGAGTCTGCGGTCGAGGGTGCGTTCGGTCAGGCGGGAGACCGCCTTCTGCACCGGCGGCAGCAGGAGCAGCAGGCCGAGTGCGTCGGAGACCAGGCCGGGGATCATGAGGAGCAGGCCGCCCAGCATCATCAGGCCGTTGCCGCCGCCCCGCTCCGGTGAGCCGCCGCGCTGGATCGCCTCGTTCAGACTCCGGAAGGCGCGGCGTCCGGCCCGCTTGATGACCACGGCCCCGGCGACGAAGCCCGCCACCAGCAGCAGGAGCACGGCCATGCCGCCCGCCGCGCCCGCGACGACCGTCAGCAGCCAGATCTCCAGCACCAGCCACGCGGCGAGCCCCAGCGGCAGATATCTGCCGAGCCGGGAACGCCGGGGCCGGGTGGTGGTCTGCGGAGGGGGCTGCGCGCCAGTCGTCATGCTCCCAGTGTGCCTGGGCCCGGCTCAGTGCGGGATAAGGGGGATGATCAGCGGGAATCGTCCGTCCGGGAAGCCGGCCCGCCCCTGCCGGTGATCTTGCCCATCCGCTCGGTGAGACCCCACGACGTGACCCGCCACAGGGCCTCCACCATGATGTCGCGGCTCATCTTGGAGTCGCCCAGCTCCCGCTCGACGAAGGTGATGGGCACCTCGACCACGTGGAAGCCGGCCTTGATCGCCCGGCGCGCCAGGTCGACCTGGAAGCAGTAGCCCTGTGACGCCACCTCGTCGAGTCCCAGGCCCTCGAGGGTCTCGCGCCGGAAGGCGCGGTAGCCGCCGGTGATGTCACGCAGCGGGAGGTCGAGCGCGAGACGGGAGTAGAGGGAACCGCCCCGGGAGATGAACTCGCGGGACTTGGGCCAGTTCACCACCCGGCCGCCGGGCACCCAGCGGGAGCCGAGCACCAGGTCGGCGCCCTTCAGGGCGGTCAGCAGCCGGGGCAGCTCCTCCGGCTGGTGGGAGCCGTCGGCGTCCATCTCGACGAGTACGCCGTAGCCGTTGTCCATGCCCCAGCGGAAGCCCGCGAGATAGGCGGCCCCGAGGCCCTCCTTGCCCTTGCGGTGCAGTACCTGGACGTGGTCGTCCTCGGCGGCCAGTTCGTCGGCGAGCTTTCCGGTGCCGTCGGGGCTGTTGTCGTCCGCCACCAGCACGTGCGCCTCGGGGACGGCCCGGCGTACCCGGCCGACGATGGACTTGATGTTCTCCGCCTCGTTGTACGTGGGGATGATCACCAAGGCCGTGCCGAGCGGGCCGAACCGCCTCTCCTGGGCCTGTGCCGCGAGGGTCCCGTCGCCGTCGTTCACTGCTGCCCCTTCATGTCGTACGCAGGGGACCACCATAGTGGCCACCGCCTGCACTGACGTGACAGCTCGAGCGTGTGGTGGTGTCGATTCCGCAAGAACGGGGTAAGGATGCCCGTTTCGGGTGCCGTTCATCCATGATTCCGCCGGCCCGTTCGGCTGCGGATGGGGGCCCGGCGCCCTTCGGGCCGACCTGGGACCCGCTGGCTGCGGGTCGACCGAAAGCCGTTGTCTACTGAGCGTCCGGGCCCCACCCGGGTCACACCTCCCGACCGGCCGGAACGTTCCCTCGTCGGCGCGGGCGCTGAGCCTGGCTCCCAGTGGCGGCACCCCGGTGCGGGGCCCCGTCCCTGACCCAGCGGCGCTGCGACGAGTGCGCGAACTGCTCCCCGGTCGGGCGTCCGGTGGTGGACTCGGCCGAACCTACCGGCCCGCTGCCGCTGGCTGTCAACAGCCGTCTGACCTGCGTAAACGGCATCAAACCCCTGGTCAGAGCGGAGGATGCGCAGGTCGCGCGACGCAGCGGCGACCGTCGATGACGACCACGCCACCCCGGGAGATCACTCGCCCGGCCGTACGAACACGGTCCGGCCGCCCACCACGGTGCGCAGACAGACCGGAAGCTCCTGGCCGGGGGTCAGATCGGGCAGGCCGGGGGTGCCGGAGCGCGGGTCGGTGGACCAGCGGGCGACCCGGTCGTCCGGGGCCTGCACCACCAGTTCCTCGGTGCGCCAGACCGCGTAGTCGGCGGGCGCGCCCGGCACCAGGACGCCCGCGTCGTCCCGGCCGGTCGCCCGCCAGCCGCCCCTCGTGTGCGCGGTGAACGCGGCGCGCACCGAGACCCGGTGCCCGGGCGTGCGGTGGAAGGCGGCGGCGCGCACGGTCCCCCAGGGGTCGAGCGGGGTGACCGGGCTGTCGGAACCGAAGGCGAGGGGGACCCCGGCCTTGAGGAGGGCCGCGTAGGGGTTGAGGGTGCGGGCCCGCTCGGCCCCGAGCCGCTGGGCGTACATGCCGTCGGCGCCGCCCCACAGCGCGTCGAAGGCGGGCTGCACGGAGGCGATCAGCCCGAACTCGGCGAAGGCGGCGATGTGCTCGGGGGTGAGCATCTCGGCGTGCTCGACACGGTGCCGGGCGGCACGGACGCGGGCCGGGCCGACCTTCTCGGCGGCGGCTCGCACGCCCTCCACCACCGCGCTCACGGCAGCGTCCCCGATGGCGTGGAAGCCCGCCTGGAGTCCGGCTTCGGTGCACGCGGTGACGTGGGCGGCGACCGCGGCCGCGTCCAGGTAGGCGGAGCCGGTGGTGTGGCCGGCGTCGGCGTAGGGCTCGTGCAGGCAGGCGGTGTGCGAGCCGAGCGCCCCGTCGACGAAGAGGTCTCCGGCGGCGCCGAGGGCGCCCAGCTCGCGCGCCTTGTCGGCGTCCTCCTCCGCCCAGTAGCCGACCACCCGCGGGCCGGGAGTCCGCGCGGCCAGCCGCAGGAGGCCGGTGAAGTCGTCCTCGGAGGAGATCTTCGGTCCGCCGCACTCGTGGACGGTGCCGATCCCGAGGGAGACGGCGTGCGCGAGGGCGGCGCGCTGGGCCTCGGCGCGCTGGGCGGGCGTCACGGCCGCGAACGCGGCGGCGCGCACGGCGTGGTGGGCGTCGCCGGCGAGCGGAGCGTCCTCCCGGGGGACCGCACCGGGGACCAGGTCCAGCAGGGCCGTGCTCACGGCGGCCGAGTGGACGTCGATGCGGGAGAGATAGAGCGGGCGCCCCCCGGTGGCCGCGTCCAGCTCGGCGCGGGCCGGCGGACGGCCGTCCGGCCAGCGGGAGGCGTCCCAGCCGTGCCCGAGCAGCACCCGGTCGTCCGGGCGTGCGGCGGCGAAGTCCCGTACCAGCGCGAGCGCCGCGTCCAGCGAGCCGGCCCCGGACAGGTCGAGCCCGGTCAGCGCCAGTCCGGTGGACGTGGTGTGGACGTGGGCGTCCGTGAAGGCGGGGGTGACCAGGGCCCCGTCCAGGTCCACGACCTCGTCGACCCCGTCCGCGAAGGCGTCGGCGGCCCCCTCGGACCCGACCCAGGCGACCTGTCCGCGCTCCACGACCATCGCGGTCGCGAACGGATCGGCGGGACTGTGCACCTCGCCGCGGCGCAGCAGGACGGTCTGGGGCTTGGAGGCTCGATCACTCATGAGGAACAGTCTCACCCCTGCCACCGGCACCCCTGGACAGAGGGTGCCCCGGAGGCCCGTCAGGGGCGCGCCGGGGTGCACAGTCCCACCCACCGCGACGGCACCACCGACCGCGCGACGGTGCTCAGATCCGGGGCGGCCGTGCCTCGTACGGCGTCGACAGCACCACCGTCGTCCGGGTGGACACCCCCGCGAGCCCGCGCAGCCGGGCCAGCAGCTCCTCCAGCTCGTGCGGGGTCGCCACCCGCACCTTGAGGATGTAGTTCTCGTCGCCGGCCACGCTGTGGCAGGCCTCGATCTCGGGGACGCCGGCCAGCCGGTCCGCGATGTCGTCGGGGGCGCTGGGGTCGAAGGGTTTCACGGAGATGAACGCCGTCATGGGCAGCCCGACGGCCTCCGGGTCGACGACCGCGGCGTAGCCGCGGATGACGCCGCGCTGCTCCAGCCGGCGCACCCGCTGGTGCACGGCCGACGTGGAAAGGCCCGTGGCCTTGCCCAGGTCGGTGTAGCTCATCCGCCCGTCCTTGACGAGCAGCTGCACGATTTGACGGTCCAGCTCCTCCATGGCGCAAAAGCTACCGTGCACCTGATCTCCTGGGATACCTCGGCCACCCGGCTCACGGCCGGTTCGTGATGTCCCGGAGGGCAGGTTGCGGGCCCGCCGAGGGACAAAACCACCGCACCGGGCACCTGCGGGCGGCATGTGACGAACGCCACAGCTCTTCGGCGGCCTCCGTGATGGTCTCGTGATTACCGCCAGGACCGGACGGGAAGTGCTTGCTGTGGTCGAGGCCGCAGCGCCGATACGGCCCAGCCCGAGGGGGAGTTACCCATGCAGAGTCTTAAGCGCCCTGGTCGTCCCACGTCCAAGCGCCCGCAGCTGGTCGTCGAGCCCGAGCCGGAGGGCGTCGAACCCGACCTCTACGAGGCCGATGAACTGGACGCGTACGACACCTTCGAGATGTACCGGGTGATCTGCCCGGACTGCGCGCAGCCGATCGCGCTGCTGGCGGACGAGGAGTTCCTGCCGGAGCACGCGCTGTGCGCCTCCCCGTGGAACCCGTTCGGCCTGACCGTCTGTGCCGGGACGGGCCGTGCCTCGGCCGAGGCCTCGTCCGCCGACGAGTCGGTCGAGCCGCAGGAGCAGGACACCGCCCTCCTGCTCACCCTTCCGCAGGGTCTGGACTGGCGGACGCAGCCCTTCTCGCACGTCGGCGGCCCGGGCTCGCGCCCGATGCGCGTACCGACGATGCGCCGCCTCGGCGGCAGTGACCTCGGTCGTCAGGCCGCCTGAGTCACCGCACCGCGTCCCAGTAGCTGCCCTGCACCATGGCGCGCAGACTGCCGTGGTGCAGGATCAGTGTGTCCGGATCCGCCGGGACGGCGACCTCACCGAAGTACACCTGGCGGTAGGCGATGCGCAGCATGACGATCGCGTGCCGCAGGGCGGCGTACAGGGTGTAGAAGTCCATGTCCCGCGGGACATGGCCGGTCAGCCGGGCGTAGCGGGCCTCGACCCGCTCACGGCGCAGGAACCCCGGCAGTCCCCGCTGTCCGGAGCCGGCCGTGAGGTCCTGGAAGAAGCGGTGCAGGTAGACGGTCCAGCCGAGGTCCACCTCGCGCGGGGCCGGCGCGGCCATCTCCCAGTCGAGTACGGCGACGGGGTCGAAGCCGTCGTAGACCACGTTCCCGATGCGGGCGTCGCCCCAGTTGAGGACCGGGGTGCCGGGCTCGGCCGGCCACAGCTCGGCCAGCCGGTCGAACGCGGCCTCGATCAGGGGTGAGCGGGCGAGTCCGTCCACCACCCAGTCGTAGTAGGCGCGTTGGGACTCGACGTGCCGGCTCAGGGTGTCGCCGTCCCCGGGCAGCGCCAGGAACTCCGCCTCTTCGAGGGGGACTTGGTCGTGCAGCCGGGCCAGCAGGCCGACGGACGCCGCTTCGAGGCGCTCGCGCTCGGCATCGCTCGCCGCGTGCAGCCAATTCCCCTCGTACGTATAGGGCATGACGTCGGGTGGGACACGGCCCTCGGCCCGTTCCATGACGAGGAAGGGCGCGCCGAGCGGCCCTGGATCCTCCTCCAGCCACCGGACCCTGGGCACCGGCACGTCCGTGTGTTCGGCGACCAGCCGCATGGTGCGGTACTGGCGGGTGAGGTCGTACGTGGGAAAGACCGTGTACGCCGAGGGGTCGGCCGCCAGCCTCAACGCGCAGGCCCGCAGCGGCGGGTGGGGGTGCTCGATGTCGAACAGCAGGGTCTCGCTGGACATGCCGTTGGAGGCGGGGACCGTGATGCCGACGGCCCGGGCGCCGGGGAGCCGGGCGTCCAGCCAGGCGGTCAGCCGACGGCCGAGCTCCTCCGGGTCGCGCGTGGTGGTGCGTGGGCGTGGTGCCGTCGTCATCCCGGCCTCTTCCCTCAGGGCGCCACCGAGTCGAAGCCGGTGAAGCCGCTCGGATCGTGCCTGCCGAACGAGCCGTGCTCGAAGATGCCGTGGCCGGTCCGGCCGTCCAGCCGGAAGCGTGCGGAGTGGTCGGTGACTCCGTAGGCCGCGCGCGGGTGCGGTGCGGTCATGTCGTAGGTACGGCGGTCCGTCCAGGCGCGGCCCTGCCAGGTGCCGTGCTGCCAGTCGTCCGCCGGCGGGTAGCCGGCACCGATCGCCAGCGGCGAGGAGGCGAGGAACTCCACCTGGAGTTCCAGGGGCTTGCGCGGGTCGCCGAGGTGGACGACGGCGCGCTCCGGGTGCCGGGTGCCGGAGCGGTAGCTGATCTCCGACCGCGGCCAGCCGAGTTGGCGGTCGCGATGGCCGGGCCGGACCAGGGTGGCGTCGTTCAGGGTGCGGTAGCCGTCGGCGTCCTCCTGGGTGATGACCATCAGGAAGCGGTCCTCGAAGCGGACCGGGCACCAGATCCAGTGGAACCCCTCGGCCGGGTTCTCCTGGGCGAGCCGTCCGCCGTCCTCCCCCGGTATCGGGCGGACGCCCCAGCTGCGGTCCCGGGTGCCGCTCCAGCCGGCGGGGTCGACGCGGAACTCCTCGCCGCCGGCCCGGATCACCCCGGACACTCCCCCGGCCTGCACGAACCTGCGCCCCTCCAACGTCAGCCGGTCACCCCGGCGTTGCAGGTGGTGCGGCTCCCACAGGGCCGGGAAGCCGGCGGTCCAGGTCAGGTCGCAGGAGATCGAGTCGTCGCAGGTCAGACGGAAGCGCCGGAGCGGCTCCTCGACCTCGATGCGCAGGGGTCCGACCACGAGCCGCATCCGGTCGTCGCCGAGCGCGTCCGAGGCGCGTACCGCGTGCAGGATGTCCCCGGTGCGCAGGGTGGCGTAGGCGTCGATCACTCCGACGTTCGGGTAGACGCCGAGGCCGAGGATGAGCAGGGCGCGGCCGTCGTGGTCGAAGACGTGGAAGATGCAACGGTCGTAGGCGTTCCGGTCCCCGCTGGCGACGTGCTTCATGGAGAGCGGGACCTGGTGCACCGGGTACTCGTCGAGCGGTACGGGACGGTCGTCGGCCATGGCGGGCCTCCCCGGAGGGCTGGAGACGGTCCGGCTGACGGTATGTCAGAAATTCGGGAGTGGCCAGATGCGGGACCGGACGTCCACGAACTCACGCACGATTCGGGCGATCGGTGACCAGGGCGGCCACCCCCGCGTTGGCCGGGCATGACGACCACCTACACCGCCCTCGGCCGTCAGCGCCGTATCTTCGTACCCCCGCCCGCGGCACCGGCCCCGGCTCCGCCGCCCGCACCGCAGGATCCGCCGATCTACCGTGATCTGATGCGGACCTGGGCCGACCGGGGCCGCACCCTGCCGGGCCGCCACGACCCCGAGTGGGTCAGGCTGGCGGCTCCGACGGTCTCACGCGGGCAGTTCAGCGGCTTTCCGGCCCCGCCACATGACGGGCGATGACCATCCGCTGGATCTGGTTGGTGCCCTCGACGATCTGCAGGACCTTGGCCTCGCGCATGTAGCGCTCGGCCGGGAAGTCGGCGGTGTAGCCGTAGCCGCCCAGGATCTGGACCGCGTCGGTGGTCACCTTCATCGCGGTGTCGGTGCAGTGCAGCTTGGCCATGGCGGCCTGTTTGGCGAACGGCCGGCCGGCGTCGCGCAGCCGGGCCGCCGCGAGGTAGAGGGCCCGGCCGGCCTCGATCTGGGTGGCCATGTCGGCGATCATGAAACGCAGGCCCTGGAAGTCGGAGATCGGGTGGCCGAACTGCCGCCGTCCGGTGGCATAGGCGACCGCCTCGTCCAGGGCCGCCTGGGCGAGGCCGATGGCGCAGGCGGCGATGCCGAGCCGGCCGGAGTCCAGTGCGGACAGGGCGATGGCGAAGCCCTGGCCCTCCTCGCCGAGCCGCCGCTCGTCCGGGACCCGGACGTCGCCGAAGTGCACCTGGGCGGTGGGCGAGCCCTTCATGCCCATCTTCTTCTCGGGCGCCGCGGCGCTCAGGCCCTCGGCGTCGCCGGGGACCAGGAAGGCGGTGATCCCGTGCGAGCCCTCTCCGCCCGTGCGGGCCATGACCGTGTAGAAGTCGGCGATGCCACCGTGCGTGATCCACGACTTGGTGCCGTTGATCACCCAGTCGTCACCGTCCCTGACCGCCTTCGTGCGCAGCGAGGCCGCGTCGGAGCCGGAGGCCGGCTCCGACAGACAGTAGGCGCCGAGCAGGCCGCCACCGAGTATCGCGGACAGGCGTTCGACCTGCTGCTGCTTGGTGCCGTAGGCGGCGAGCGCATAGCTCGCGAGCGTGTGCACGCTGACGCCGAGGCCGACGGTGAGGCGGGCCGCGGCCAGTTCCTCCAGGACCTGGAGGTAGACCTCGTAGGGCTGGTCTCCGCCGCCGTACTCGGCGTCGTACGGCAGGCCGAGCAGTCCTGACGCGGAGAGCAGGGTGAAGACCTCGCGCGGGAAGCGTCCGGCGTCCTCCTCCTCGGCCGCCCGGGGCGCGATCTCGCGCTGGGCGATCTCACGGACGAGCGAGATCAGGTCCCTTGCCTCTTCCGTGGGCAGTTGACGCTCCACCGGCTGCGGGTCGCGGTCGGACATGGCGTCGGTCTCCTCCCTGTCGGGCACCGGCGGTCACAGCCCGTCGGGTAGGGGCGGCTCCGCCTGTCGTTCGAGTGCGGCCGAGGTGGGCGTTCCGGGTCACGGAAGCTGCTGACCAGCGGCTGCGCAGTGAGTATGCCCGATCAGGGACCTTCCGTCACCAGTTAACGACCGCTTACTTCGCCAATTCCAGGACAACATCCGGCCGGCCCGATATTGGTACGAACCATTGACCCGACTGGTCTAGTCCTCCTAAGGTTCATGACCAACGCTTTACCGCGTTCATGCCAATCGGCGCGCGTTCCCCTCTCCCCCAGGAGGAGACACCCGATGCACACCTCTCACCGCTCCCGGTTCCGGGCGCTGCTCTCCGCGGCCTGTTGCGCCGTCCTCGGCGCCGGGCTGCTGGCCGGCGCGGGCACCGCGTCGGCGGCCGCCCCGGCCGCTCCCCAGGTGCAGGCCGGCTCGAAGGTCGTCGGCTACTTCACGGAATGGGGCGTCTACGACCGCAAGTACCTGGTCAAGAACGTCGAGACCTCGGGCTCGGCCGCCAAGCTCACCCACATCAACTACGCCTTCGGCAATGTCACCGGCGGCAAGTGCGCGATGGGCGACTCGTACGCCGCGACCGACCGCGCCCACACCGCCGCCGAGTCGGTGGACGGGGTCGCGGACACCTGGGACCAGCCACTGCGCGGCAACTTCAACCAGCTGCTCAAGCTGAAGAAGAAGCACCCGAACCTCAAGATCCTCTGGTCCTTCGGCGGCTGGACCTGGTCGAGCGGGTTCGGCGAGGCCGCCAGGAACCCGGCGGCCTTCGCCCAGTCCTGCTACGACCTGGTCAAGAACTCCAAGTGGGCCGGTGTCTTCGACGGCATCGACATCGACTGGGAGTACCCGAACGCCTGCGGCAGCACCTGCGACACCAGCGGCCGGGACGCGTTCAAGAACCTGATGGCGGCGCTGCGCTCGAAGTTCGGGAGCAGTGCGCTGGTCACGGCCGCGATCACCGCCGACGCGACCAGCGGCGGCAAGATCGACGCGGCGGACTACGCGGGCGCCGCGCAGTACGTCGACTGGTACAACCCGATGACGTACGACTACTTCGGCGCCTGGGACGCGACCGGGCCGACGGCCCCGCACTCGCCGCTGAACTCCTACTCGGGCATCCCCAAGGCGAACTTCTCCACGTCGGCGACCATCGCCAAGCTCAAGGGCCTCGGCATCCCGGCCTCCAAGCTGTTGCTCGGCATCGGCTTCTACGGCCGCGGCTGGACCGGCGTGACCCAGGCGGCGCCCGGCGGCTCGGCCACCGGCCCGGCGGCGGGGACCTACGAGGCGGGCATCGAGGACTACAAGGTGCTCAGGACCAAGTGCCCGGCGACCGGCACGGTGGGCGGCACGGCGTACGCCAAGTGCGGCAGCGACTGGTGGAGTTATGACACCCCGGCGACTATCGCGACCAAGATGACGTACAAGAACCAGCAGGGCCTGGGCGGCACCTTCCTGTGGGAGCTGAGCGGCGACACAGCGGGCGGTGAGCTGGTCAAGGCCGTCAACTGACCCCGGTCACGGGGGCTCGGGGCGGGGGTTCCACGAGACCTCCGCCCCTTGTACGTGTCAGGCGTCCCGGCGGGCCGGGGCCGGGGCACGGTAGGCGGGGTCCAGTTCCTCGATGGCACGCATGGTGCCGCCGAGCGTCTTGACCAGCAGCTCGCACATGGTCTCGCGGGAGAGTTCGGGGTGGTCGATCCAGTTGAGGGTCGCGCCCTCCACGCTGCACAGCCAGGAGAGCAGCCCCATCCTGGCGAGCGGACCGATGTCGGTGCGCCCGTAGGCGCCCTCGGCGATGGTCCCGACCATCGCCTCGCGCACCCCGTCCCGGATGGAGTGCACCTCGGTGTCGAAGCCGACGCCACCGCTGACGATCGTGCGGTACGCGGCCTGGTGGTACTCGGCGTAGCGCAGGTAACTGTCGATGGTGCGGTGGACGCGGTCCACCTGGGGCAGTTCCAGGCCGCTCGCGGCATAGGTGACCAGGTCGGCGACCGAGTCCTGGATGATCGCCAGGTAGTAACCGCGCTTGGACTGGAAGTAGTAGTAGATCAGCCCTTTGGCGACATGCGCCTGCCTGGCGATGTCGTCCATGGAGAGCGCGTCGTACGAGGTGTCGGCGAACAACTTCCGGCCGATGGCGATGAGTTCGGCACGACGGGCCACGGACCGCTCGGTGCCGCGCGCCCGGGGACGGGCGGCGGCACGTTGTTGACTAATATTCAATTTAGACCCTGGTCTCAGCAGGCTGCGGGACATCCGCAGTATGCCAGGTCGGACAGTGGGTCAGGTCACAGCAGCCCGAGTTGGGTCACCAGCATGGCGACGACCACGACAAGGGTCCAGCCCATGACGTGTTCCAGAACCTTCGGGCCGTCGTCCCTGGGACCGCCGGTACGGGCACGGGCGGCGGTGGTGGAGTGCGCGGTCATACCGTCCACCCTGCCACCGATTGCGGCATTTGCGGCGGAGAGCTTGGTCACAGGAAAGCGGCCCCCGGTCCGTCCGAGGGCCGCCGTGGCGCCCGGTCAGCGCACGCCCACCGCCGCGAGCGCCCTGAGCTGGCCCGGGCTCGGGCAGGCCGGGAAGTACAGGTAGCAGACCCCACCGGTGCCGGAGCTGATGTTGCCGCTCGCGTTGTACCGCTTGGTTCTCAACCAGATGTTCTCGAACTCCCGCCGCGGGTAGACCCGGCGGACCGCGTCGTCGTCGGCCGAGCAGGGGTCGTTGGCGATCACGTCACCCTCCGCGGTGAAGCCGATCACCGTCATGAGGTGCCCGGAGGTGCCGTACCCGGCGCCGGTCAGCTCGCTCTCCAGGAACGACTGGGACGTTATGGCCGGAATGCCGGCCGCGATCAGCGTCTCCAGGTCGGTGAGCGAGCCGAGTCGCGTTATCACGCCCTGAAGGTCCTTGTAGGTCGACGCGTAGGCGGCGTTGAACGGCCAGTTGCCGCAGCCCGCGTACTGGTAGTCGTAGGTGTAGCGGGCCGCGTGGCAGACCTGGGGATCGGCGTACGACGGGTCGACCCAGGCCAGTTGCGCGGGGGTGAGCCGGCCGCCCCAGTACTCGACGATCATCTGCGAGGAGGTGGGGCTGCACCAGGCCTCGCCGCCGTTGTCGTACTCGGGGTACTGGCCCTTGTGGATCTCCTGCGAGTAGCGCGGCACCTTCAGTTCCTGGGCCAGCCCCGGGGTGGAGGCCGGGACGGTGAAGCGGTCCGGGATGTCGGAGCCCATGGCGCCGAGCCGCCAGACGGTCGGGGTGAGCTTGGTGCCGGGCTTGCGGTAGAGGGTCAGCCGCAGCTGGTAGGAGGTGAGACGCAGGCCGGTGGCGGCGTCGTCGATGGCGAAGGTGTCCGTCCAGACGGTGCTCCTGCCGTCCGTCTGGCCGTCCACCGAGGTCCGCTTGATGTCCTGGTCGCCGGCCGCCCAGCGGCCCATCACGTACCAGGGGGTCGGGGTGCCGTCGGAGTAGGTGCCGAGCAGTTCGACCTGGATCCAGGTGCCGGCCGGGGTGTCCGCGTTCCAGGAGGCGATGGTCTCGGTGGCGGGCACGGTGAGCCGGCGTACCGGCCCGGTCCAGGTGCCGTACTCCCACTGGCCGGTGGTGCCGGTGTGCGGGTCGGTGTAGGAGGTGATGCCGGCGGGGGTGCGGATCACCACGCCGGGGCGGCGGCCCGCGACCGCCCCCACGCCCTTGGCGGAGCCGGTCCGCCAGTCGCTGTAGGTCGTCCACGCGTGGTAGTCGACCGGACGGGTCTGGGCCCGGCCGGCGTCCTCCGTCTCGGTCTGCGACGCCGCGGCCGCGGGGACCGCCGGGATCACTCCCTGCGCGACGGCGGCCGCCGCGACCGAGGCCGCGGCGGCCAGAACTGTTCTGCGGGACGGCTGTTCGGCTCTGCTCATGGGTGGGAGACCCCCAGGTGTACGCGACGCTGCTGGTCCGGTGCGCCAACTATGGAGCAGCGGGCATGCCCCTGCCAGCACTTCCGGCGATGCCACGCCCACCAATATTGGTCTCGTCCGCTGAAAAGGCCCCGGCGCCCCGCGCCGGGGCCTTCTTCACCGGTGTCAGATGAGGTCCATCGCGGCGACCTCGTCGGGGCGGCCGTAGCTGACCGGGCCCTGGAAGCGGCGGCGGGCGGTGGCGAACCACCAGGCCGTGGCCACGATCAGTACGACGGCCAGGGCGATCGGCGCGTAGTTGAAGGTGTCGACGGTGATCGGCGAGGCCTGCGGCAGCATGAACAGGATGCTGCTCAGCAGGATCCAGATCACCGCCAGCCAGCCGACCGGCCTGCTCCAGCGGCCCAGGTTCCACGGTCCCGGCCGGAACTCGTCGCCGAGGCGCAGCCGCAGGAACACCGGCACGGCATAGGCGAGGAACAGCCCGACGACGTTGACGCTGACGATCGCGGTGAACGCGGTGTGCGACCACCATCCCGGCACGATCAGGGCGAGGGAACAGGCCACCGCGAGCCATACGGCCTTGACGGGGGTGCGGGTGCGGGGCGAGACCGAGTGCCACAGCCGGGAGCCGGGCATGGCGCCGTCCCGGGAGAAGGCGAAGATCTGCCGGGTGTTGCTGGTGAGGTTGGCGAGTCCGCAGAAGAGCATGGCGCCGATGACCACGAGCAGCATCGCCTTGGCCCAGCCCATGCCGAGTCCGTCGATGAGAATCTGGACGGGCGGCGCGGAAGAGCTCGCCACCTTGTCGTAGTCGCCGATGCTGTACACCAGCGCGAGCATCAGGACGAGGCCCGTGATCGCCGAATAGCCGATCGAGCGGATGATCCCCCTCGGGGCGTTCACGGTCGCCCGGACCGTTTCCTCGGACATGTGGAAGCTGCCGTCGAAGCCGGTGAAGGTCCAGCTGGTGACGAGCAGGCCGAGCATGCCGCCGTAAAGGCCGTTGGTGAAGCCGGTGTTGTTCACGAAATGCGTCACGAAGGACGCCGACTGGTGATCGGCCGGCATCACGATCAGTGTGCTCACGATCACCACGAGTCCGATCAGCAGCCACCACACGGAAATCCGGTTCAGCACGGCGACGAGCTGGACGGTGTAGGTGTTGGCGAGCCCCTGGACCACGATGATCAGGGCCGTGATCAGGACCGTCTGGTGGGCGGTCGGGGCGTAGGAGGACCACTGCAGGGCGATGAAGGCCTGGATGAAGGTGGCGGCCGCGTATCCGGTGGCCGCGGTCCCACCGATCTGGCCCACGAAGTTCAGCCAGCCCGTGTACCAGGACCACGCGCCCTTGTGCCGTTTGGCGAGTTTGCCGGCCGAGAAATACAGCGCGCCGCTCGTGGGATAGGCGGACGCCACTTCCGCCATGGCGGCGCCGATGCACAGCACCATCACGCAGACGCCGATCCAGCCGAACACGAGAATGCGGGGACCGCCCGCGTTCATTCCGAATCCGAAGGACGAGAAGATTCCGGAGAGAATATTGATGATGGTGAAGGAGATGGCGAAATTGTCGAACGCCTGGAATCGGCGGGTGAGTTTCCGCGGATAACCCATCGCGTGCAGGGTCGCGTCGTCGTCGAGGGTGACGGGGTCGTCCGCTGTGCGTTCTGACACGTGCCGGCCTTTCTCTCTGTGGGGGGCTCTCTAGGAGGGGATGGGCAGGCCGCAGGCGCGGCGGGCCCGGGAGAGCTGTTCGGCGGGATCACCGAAGACGCTCCAGGGCATCCGTGAGGCGTACCGCCCCATGGCCGTGAAGACCGCCCGGGCCTCGAACTCGCGCTGGGCCATGACCAGCGCGTGCGCGAGGTAGGCCTGGTCGAGCACCGGGGTGAAGCGGTATCCGGCCATGGTGGGCAGCCAGTTGTGGTAGATCGACAGCGCGGTGGCACGCCACTGCGGCTGCTCCCACACCCGCTCGGCGAGGAGTTGGCCGGGGTTGTGGCTCTCGACCAGTGCGACCAGGGGCAGCAGCCGGATCGCCGAGTCGGCGGGGGCCCGCTGGGCGAGGAAGGCGGCGACGTCCCAGGCCGCGTTCACCGAGCCGCCGTAGCGGGTGAAGAAGAAGGAGAGGAAGCGGTGGTGGGCCTCGCGGTGCCAGGGGTCCAGGGCGAGCGTGCGCGCGAACAGCCGCCACGGGCCGGGCGGTGAGGTCAGCAGGCCGCTGGGGGCGCGGTCGTGCGGGCGGTGCAGCCGGGCCATGGCCAGCTTGGCGGCCCAGGGGGTGGGGTCGGCGGGGTTCATCGCGGAGGCCCGGTCACAGGCGGCGAGGGCGATCCGCTCCAGCGCCTCGGCGCGCTCGTCGCGGGCGTCGGCCGCCCGGATCGCCCGCTGCACCGCCACCCGGGCCCACATCAGCGCGGACTCGGGGCCCGGCTCCTCGGCCAGCCAGCGCTCGACCAGATCGGTGCCGGCCGCCTCGGAGGCCAGGACCAGGGAACGATGGGCGCGCAGGGCGAAGTCGGTGCGCGTCTCGGCCAGGGCCTCGCGGGCACTGCGATATCTCCCGGCGCGCACATCCACGCACACGCTCGCGAGCACGCGGTCATCGGCCGCCGGATGCCATACGTACTGCCCCTCGAATAACTCCGCGGCCATCTTCCCCTGTCCGTCCCCGTTCGACGCGTCGCCGTCGCACAGAAAGCACCCTACTCAGCGGCGGCCACACCGGGAACGCCTGAATTCGACATATCGGTCAGCGGGTCGGAAATATCGACGGGGCCGCCACAGAACGGCTCGAAATTAGTTCAAGCCACTACTTTCCATGGGGCCGCGAACGTCCGCTATGCGCCGCACTACTAGAATGTTTCCGGAAAACACCCCACAGCACGCGACACCCCCCACCACACCTCGGCACACCTCGGGAATCGTCATTCACCGTCTCGCCTCCTCGCTCCAGGGCCTGCCGCCCTCCTGCGGCCCGGTCCGCCTCGTCGGCGTCGACGGGCACGCCGGTTCCGGGAAGACCACCTTCGCCGGGCGGCTGGCGGCCGCGCTGGGCGGGGCGCCGGTGCTCCACCTCGACGACATCGCCAGCCACGAGGAGCTGTTCGCCTGGACCGGCCGGCTGCTGACCCAGGTGATCGAGCCGCTCGGCCGCGGCGAGACCGCCCGCTACACCCCCTACGACTGGCACGCTCGCGCCTTCGGCCCGCCCCGCCCGCTGCCGCCGGCCCCCGTGATCCTCGTCGAGGGCGTCGGCGCCGGCCGGCGCGCACTGCGCCCGTTCCTGGCGCGCCTGCTGTGGATGGAGGTGCCGCGGGAGGAGTCCTGGACCCGGGGCAGGCTGCGGGACGGGACGGAACAGCGGGAGTTCTGGGCCGAGTGGGTCAGGGCGGAACACGCACATTTCATCGAAGACCCCTCGAGGCCGTACTCCGATCTCCTGGTGACACAGTCACAGAAGGGGTACGAGGTACTTCCGGGGCCTGTGACCACTGTTGGACCGGACCAGACGGTCACCCACCGTGAGGGGCCGTCGGCGATGTGCTGAACTTGTGAAGACGCGTCCGGAACAAGTTGCCTCAGTACCTCAACTCGGCTTGACCCAAGGGCCGTACAGGACTTACGTTCTCAATGAGCGGCCCTTGGGAGCCGCCGCACAGACGCGAAGCCCCCGGTTGTTCCCCCGTGATCGGGGGCTTCGTTCTGCCCTTTACCCCTTTTGTGCGTGCCGTGCGCACTTCGCCGCTCACCCTCGGTCACCGAGCCGCGTGCGCCCCATCTGCTCCCACCTCGTCAAACGGCCTGTGCGGCACCCTTCGGCAGGCGGTGGAACCGCAGGTACGATGCCCTCGGTGCGACCTTCGAACGGCTGCTTCGCGCACCTGCAACTCCGGTCCGCGGCACAGCGGTTCGACCAACGGCGGCCATCGGGGGGAGCCCGGGGGCCAACCACGGGCACGGTTTGTGGGGGACGTGATGGATTTCGGCACGCAGGGCCCCGAGGCCCCGGCCGACCTCGCCTGGCTGCGAGGCGTGGACGCCTACACGATGGGCGCCTATCCGCAGGCGGAGGAGGAGTTCCGCGCCGCGGTACGGATGGATCCCGGGATGGCCGACGCCTGGCTCGGGCTGCACGCGCTGCGCGTGGACACGACGACCGCGCTGCTCAGGATGTTCCGCCACCGGGACCGCTTCGGCGATCAGCGTGCCCGGCACCGCCGCGCGCTCAACTCCTGGTACTGGCTCGGCTGGTGGGTACAGCCGGTCCTGGAGAGTCCGCGCGATCTGCTGCTCGCGCACGCCTCGCACTGGCTGGACGGCCGGCACGTCCCGGAGCTCGACCGGGCCCTCGCCGGGCTGCCGCCCGTGGACGCCGACCCCCAGGTCCGCTTCCTGCACGCCTGCCGGGCCTATCTGGTCAAGGACTGGGAGCAGCTGGTACGGCACACCGATCCGCTCCTCGACGATTCCATGCTGGGCATCGAGGCCGGGCTCTTCGGTGGCATGGCCCGGGTCCGCCTCGAAATGTACGGCCAGGCCGAACCGCTGCTCTCGGCGGCGCTGATGCGCTGCCGCAGCGAGCAGCCGCAGCGCAAGGAGCTGCGCTACTGGCTGGCCCGCGCGCACGAGGGCACCGGGCGCAGCGCCGCCGCGCTCCCCCTCTACCGGGCCGTGCACCGCGTCGACCCGGCGTTCATGGACACCTCCGCACGGCTGGCCGCGATCGCCGAGGGGGACGGGTACGACGACAGCGCCGACCTCGCGGCGATCACGCTGACCGGCGCCGGGCAGGACGTCGTGGACGGGCCGGACATGCTCGACCCGCTCTTCGGCACGGAGGGCCGCGACCTGCGGTTCGGGGAGGCGGAGCCGCCGGCCGGGGCGATGCCGTCGGTGGTCGATCCGGCGGTCCGCGAGAAGGTCGTGTCCTCGCCTCCGCTGCCGGCCGGGCCGACCGACCCCGCGTTACTCGAGGAGGCGCTCACCGAGCTGGAGCGGATGGTCGGCCTCGAACCGGTGAAACGGCAGGTCAAGGCGCTGTCCGCGCAGTTGAACATGGCCCGGTTGCGGGCCGGGCAGGGGCTGCCGGTGCAGCCGCCGAAACGCCACTTCGTCTTCTCCGGCCCGTCGGGCACCGGGAAGACCACGGTCGCCCGGATCCTCGGGCGGGTGTTCTACGCGCTGGGGCTGCTGGGCGGCGACCACCTGGTGGAGGCGCAGCGGGCGGATCTGGTGGGCGAGTACCTCGGCCAGACCGCGGTGAAGGCGAACGAACTGATCGACTCCGCGATCGGCGGGGTGCTCTTCGTGGACGAGGCGTACTCGCTGTCCAACTCCGGCTACGGCAAGGGCGACGCGTACGGCGACGAGGCCCTGCAGGTGCTGTTGAAGCGGGCCGAGGACAACCGCGACCACCTGGTGGTGATCCTGGCCGGCTATCCGGAGGGCATGGACCGCCTGCTGGCCGCCAACCCCGGGCTCTCCTCCCGCTTCACGACCCGCGTCGACTTCCCCTCCTACCGGCCCCTTGAGCTGACCGCGATCGGCGAGGTGCTCGCCGGGGAGAACGGCGACGCGTGGGACGAGGAGGCGCTGGAGGAGCTGCGGTCGATCGCCGGGCACGTGGTCGACCAGGGGTGGATCGACGAACTGGGCAACGGGCGGTTCCTGCGGACCCTGTACGAGAAGAGCTGCGCGTACCGCGACCTGCGGTTGTCGGTGTATCCCGGAGCGCTGACGCGGGACGACCTGGCGACCTTACGGCTGCCGGACCTGATGCAGGCGTACGGGGAGGTCCTGTCGGGGCGGGGGCCGCAGGATCCGGCCGCGATGTAGGGGCCCGGTCCGGCGGTCGGTCGGCTCGGTCGGGGGGATGCCGTGGCGGGGGACGAAGGACCGGCGGGAGAGCACGGTCTGTTCGAGTCGGAGACCGTCCTGGTCGGTCAGCCTAAGCGGTCGTGGTGGCGCAGGTACACGGGGCCCGCCCTGGTCGTGTCCACCCCTGCGGGGACCCCGCTTGGTCAGGTCGTCTACACCGACGACGCGTACGGCGTCCTCGCGACGACGTCCGGCCGGTTCGTCGTCCGTATCGAGCAGTCCGGTCCGGCGCGGTTCCGCCTCACCGACGCCGCGGACCGGGAGGTCGGCACCGTAGACGCCCGTGGCCCGGCCGGGACACGGCGGCTGGCTCTCGGGACGCAGGGGGGACGCCGGTTCCTCCTCACGCGGCCGGGTCTGCTGTCCACCGAGTGGGATCTCACACAGAGCGGTCCGGACGGGGGTCCGGCGCCGGAGCTCCTCGGCAGGGTCACCGCGAGCACCGTCGACGCGTGGCTCGGGCTGCAGCGGTACCTGGTCGAGGTGGACCCCCGCCTGGACGCCTCGGATCGGCGCACCGTCCTCGCCTCGGTCGTCTGCCTGCACCGGCTCCGCCGGCCTCCGGGTGGCACCGGCTCGCCGGGGTGAGGCCCGGCAGGAGCGTGCGCGTCCGCGAGCGGCCGGGATCGCCGTGACCCCGGCCGCTCGCGGCGGCTGTCGCCGGTCCCCCGGTCAGACGGCGAGCCTCTCCGCCAGGGCGTCCAGGCCGTCCCGGTAGATGCCCTGGAAGAGTGCGTTCGCCTCGGCGTCGGTGACGCCGTCCGCGGTGAAGGTGCCCGACCACTCCACCCGGCACCCGTCGTCGCCGCGGTCGAGGACCTGGAGCGTGGAGCGGTACC
The DNA here is from genome assembly GCF_042754285.1 of Streptomyces sp. NPDC059224. Taxonomy (NCBI): domain Bacteria; kingdom Bacillati; phylum Actinomycetota; class Actinomycetes; order Kitasatosporales; family Streptomycetaceae; genus Streptomyces; species Streptomyces sp. NPDC059224. The sequence continues at coordinate 135,877 of NZ_JBHZAN010000020.1, read as the reverse complement.
CCGTGACGGGGAAGGGCGCCCGCACGATGGAGTAGGTGTAGCTGCGGGCCCTCTCGTCGAAGGCTTCGAGCCGCTCGACGATGACGCCGCCCTCGGCGTTCGTCAGCGTGCGCAGCCGTCCGCCCTCGCCCGGCACGCTCTGCGTGATGTACGGCAGCCAGTCGGGCAGGGAGCCGAAGCCGCCGATGAGCTGCCACACTCGGTCGGCGGACTGCCGGACGTCGAGGGTGGCGCGGGCGGCGCTCACGAGGCCTCCGTCAGCGGGACCGGCGCGTCGTGCGCGATGATCTTCTGCTCGCGCAGGGCCTTCCAGAAGCCGTACGGGATGTGTTCGACGAGCGCGGAGAGGTCCTCGGCGATCCGGCTGGGCCGGGTCGCGCCGGGGATGGCCGCGGCGACGGCCGGGTGGGCCAGCACAAACTGGAGGGCGGCGGCCTTGATGCCGATGCCGTGCTGTTCCGCGAGGGTCTTGATCCGGCCGACCTTGTCCACGATGTGCGCGGGCGCCTCGGCGTACTCGAAGTGGCTGCCGCCGGCCAGGATTCCGGAGCTGTAGGGGCCGCCGACCACGATGTCGACGGCGCTCTCGGCCGCGGCGGGCAGCAGGCGCTGGAGGGCACGGGTGTGGTCGAGCAGCGTGTACCGGCCGGCCAGCAGGAACGCGTCGGGGCGCGGTTCCTCCAGGTCCAGTGTGATCTCCAGCGGCTCGACCTTGTTGACGCCGAGGCCCCAGGCCTTGATGACGCCTTCCTCGCGCAGCCGGGTCAGCGCGCGGAACGCACCGGTGCGGGCGCTCTCGTACACGCCGACCCAGTCGTCGCCGTAGAAGTCCTGGGCGACGTCGTGCACCCAGACGATGTCCAGGCGGTCCGTCCTGAGGCGCTTCAGGCTGTCCTCGACGGAGCGCAGCGTCGCGTCGGCGCTGTAGTCGTTGACCATCTTGTTGGGGCGGCCGTGCTCGAACAGGGCGCCCTTCTGACCGAGTTGGCGGCTCGCAGGATCCTCGACCTCGTCGAGGATGACCCGGCCGACCTTGGTCGACAGGACGTACTCGTCGCGCGGCTTGCCGGCCAGGACGTCGCCGAGCCGGATCTCCGCCAGGCCCGCGCCGTACAGCGGCGCGGTGTCGAAGTAGCGGATGCCCTGGTCCCAGGCGGCCTGCACGGTGGCGGCGGCCTCGTCGTCGGGGATGGCGCGGAACATGTTGCCGAGCGGTGCGGTGCCGAAGCCGATACGGCCCGGCAGAAGGGAGCGGATGCTCATGGTGGTGCCTCAATCTGCTGTGCGGCGTGGGGGGTACGAAGTGGGGGTGTCCGTTGCCGGTGGGGCGTCGGCCCTGGTCGGCGGCTAGTTGAGGGTGTCGGGGTCCGGGCCCGTGCGCATGCCGCGGTCGAGCGCGGTGAGCGCGTCGGTCTCCTCGGCGGTGAGCTCGAAGTCGAAGACGTCGAGGTTCTCGCGGATCCGGGTCTGCGTGACCGACTTGGGGATGACCACGTTGCCGATCTGCAGATGCCAGCGCAGGACGACCTGGGCCGGGCTCTTGCCGTGCGCGGCGGCGATGGTGGTGACCGCGTCGTCCTTGAGGACGGCGCCCTGGGCGAGCGGGCTCCACGCCTCGGTGGCGATGCCGTGCCGGGCGTGGAAGTCGCGCAGTTCCGCCTGCTGAAGGCCCGGGTGGAGCTCGACCTGGTTCACGGCCGGGACGACGGAGGAGGCGTCGAGCAGACGCTCCAGGTGTGCGGGCTGGAAGTTGGAGACGCCGATGGCGCGGGTGCGCCCGTCGGCGTACAGCTTCTCCAGGGCACGCCACGTGTCGAGGTACAGGTCGCGGGCCGGGGTCGGCCAGTGGATGAGGTAGAGGTCGACGTGGTCCAGGCCGAGCCGGTCCAGGGAGGCGTCGAAGGCGGCGAGCGTGGTGTCGTGGCCCTGGTCGGTGTTCCACAGCTTCGTGGTGACGAACAGCTCGTCGCGGGCGATGCCGGAGTCGGCGAGCGCCCGGCCCACGCCGCGTTCGTTGCCGTAGATCGCGGCGGTGTCGATGCTGCGGTAGCCGGCCCGCAGGGCGTCGGCGACGGCGCCCGTGGTCTCCTCGTCGGGTACCTGGAAGACACCGAAGCCCAGCTGCGGCATGGTGACGCCGTTGTTGAGGGTGACGGCGGGGATGGAGGTCACGAAGTTCTCCCTGTCCTAGTCGATCCCGCCGGCCGCCGGGGGCGAGGGGGGATCGTCCGTGGGTACGTAGTCGATGGTCCGTGTTGTGCGGCGTCGGCGCGCGGTCAGCGGTGCGCGGCGACGGGCGTCCGGTGGTCCGAAGACTCGGCCACAATAGTTGCAGACGCCGGTTAATTGCAAACGCGGCATATCGGCGTACGCGCCACGGGGCGGGCGGGAGGTCGTCCGTGCGGGCTCGCGCATGCGCGGAAGCCGGGGGTGGCGGCCGGGGCCCGGCCCCCGCCGTCCGGGGGGGGGCGCCCCCCCCGCCCAAAAACCCGCGCCCCCCCGGCCCCGGCGGGGGGGGGGGGGGGGGGCGCGCCCCACCCGGGGGC